>DATBVZ010000163.1:0-10711 GCA_036515095.1 Cyclobacteriaceae bacterium
AGAGTTATTACAATGGAGAGTTTGATCCTGGCTCAGGATGAACGCTAGCGGCAGGCCTAATACATGCAAGTCGAACGGTAAGTATTTTAGCAATAAGATACGAGAGTGACGCACGGGTGCGTAACACGTATGCAACCTACCCAAAACAGGAGGATAGCTCAGGGAAACTTGGATTAACCCTCCATAAGATCGTGCTCTGGCATCAGGGAGCGATAAAAACCGCGAGGTGGTTTTGGATGGGCATGCGCATGATTAGTTAGTTGGTAGTGTAACGGACTACCAAGACGATGATCATTAGGGGACCTGAGAGGGTGATCCCCCACACTGGCACTGAGATACGGGCCAGACTCCTACGGGAGGCAGCAGTAGGGAATATTGGTCAATGGATGCAAGTCTGAACCAGCCATGCCGCGTGCAGGAAGACGGCCTTCTGGGTTGTAAACTGCTTTTGCCAGGGGATAAAAGGCCCATGCGTGGGACATTGAAGGTACCTGGTGAATAAGCCACGGCTAACTACGTGCCAGCAGCCGCGGTAATACGTAGGTGGCGAGCGTTGTCCGGATTTATTGGGTTTAAAGGGTGCGTAGGCGGCTCAGTAAGTCAGTGCTGAAATACCCCGGCTTAACCGGGGGGGTGGCATTGATACTGTTGAGCTTGAGTACAGATGAGGTAGGCGGAATTGACGGTGTAGCGGTGAAATGCATAGATATCGTCAAGAACACCGATAGCGAAGGCAGCTTACTAAGCTGTAACTGACGCTGATGCACGAAAGTGTGGGGATCAAACAGGATTAGATACCCTGGTAGTCCACACTGTAAACGTTGATGACTCGCTGTGTGCGATAAACAGTACGCGGCCAAGCGAAAGCGATAAGTCATCCACCTGGGGAGTACGCCGGCAACGGTGAAACTCAAAGGAATTGACGGGGGTCCGCACAAGCGGTGGAGCATGTGGTTTAATTCGATGATACGCGAGGAACCTTACCTGGGCTAGAATGCCCACGACCGGTCCAGAGATGGACTTTTCCGCAAGGACGTGGAGCAAGGTGCTGCATGGCTGTCGTCAGCTCGTGCCGTGAGGTGTTGGGTTAAGTCCCGCAACGAGCGCAACCCTTATTCTTAGTTGCCAGCATGTAAAGATGGGGACTCTAAGAAGACTGCCTGCGCAAGCAGAGAGGAAGGAGGGGATGACGTCAAGTCATCATGGCCCTTACGCCCAGGGCTACACACGTGCTACAATGGCGCTTACAAAGTGTTGCAATCCAGTGATGGAAAGCCAATCACAAAAAGAGCGTCTCAGTTCGGATTGCAGGCTGCAACTCGCCTGCATGAAGTTGGAATCGCTAGTAATCGCGCATCAGCAATGGCGCGGTGAATACGTTCCCGGACCTTGTACACACCGCCCGTCAAGCCATGGGAGTCGGGAGGACCTGAAGGCAGTTGCTGCGAGGCGCTGTTTAGGGTTAAACTGATGACTGGGGCTAAGTCGTAACAAGGTAGCCGTACCGGAAGGTGCGGCTGGAACACCTCCTTTCTGGACCCGCCAAGTAGGGCGGGAAAGGTATCTGGGGTTTGAGAAATCGACGGAAGGAAGAGGGAGTCCTGCTATCAATTACATTTGTTCAAAAAGGATAACAAGGCTGTCGGAGCGGCGGGCCAGCGCCAACTGCCTGTTGCCAACTGCCTGCTGAACAACCCGCCTTCGCTCAGACGAAGGGAAGGGGCTTGTAGCTCAGGTGGTTAGAGCGCTACACTGATAATGTAGAGGTCCGTGGTTCGAGTCCACGCAGGCCCACTGTGGCCGACGTAGTCATGCGAAGACGGCCGCCTACGCTAAAGCATCGGTGTGCTGCCAAACACGGACAACATCGCTGACGGGATGCGTTAGCGGAGTTGGAACGGGGCAAGGAGACGCAGGCCTAAAAGGTTTTGTTGTTTTGCGAAGCGAACACTCAGTCACGCTGACGGGATCGAGCCGGATCCGGGCCGGGCTGGGATGGATGTTAGCTAAGGAGTTCATTGACATGATGGTGAAAGAGTAGAAGCGAGGAGCTGGAGAGGCTTTCGGAGGCTGAAAAGGCCGAAGGGAGTTGAACCGGTTCGTCGAAATAGTAAAAGCGAGCACAAAGGAAGGGCAGAGGACCAAGAGAGCGGGCTGGGGAATTTGGCGCAAGCCGGAGGATCCGGATTAGCTGTTGGAGTTGACTGCCCTGAATAAAAGAAGTAAGCAAGAGCGTATGGGGGATGCCTAGGCTCTCAGAGGCGAAGAAGGACGTGATAAGCTGCGAAAAGCTGCGGGGATCCGCTAATAGGACGTGATCCGCAGATATCCGAATGGGGCAACCCGGTCCGATGAAGTCGGATCATTCCGGTGCAAACCGGAAGGCGAACCCAGGGAACTGAAACATCTAAGTACCTGGAGGAAGAGAAAACAAGCTAGTGATTGCGCCAGTAGTGGCGAGCGAACGCGCAAGAGCCCAAACCTGTCTGGTTACGGCTAGACAGGGGTTAAAGGACTACGGAATTGAATTAACAGGCAAGCCGAACTGGGTGGGAAACCAGTCCACAGAGGGTGAAAGGCCCGTAGGCATAAACTGTTAAGGAGAGGTAGGATCCTGAGTAGGGCGGGGTCGGAGACGCCCCGTTTGAAGTTGCCGGCACCATCCGGTAAGGCTAAATACTACTGAGAGACCGATAGTGAACCAGTACTGTGAAGGAAAGGTGAAAAGTACCGTGAATAACGGGGTGAAAGAGAACCTGAAACCATACGCTTACAAGCGGTCGGAGGTCCGCAATGGACTGACGGCGTGCCTTTTGCATAATGAGCCTACGAGTTACTGTCACTGGCAAGGTTAATCCGCCCAAGCGGAGCAGCCGGAGCGAAAGCGAGTCTGAACAGGGCGCACAGTCAGTGGGAGTAGACGCGAAACTTTGTGATCTACCCTTGGCCAGGATGAAGTTCCGGTAACACGGGATGGAGGTCCGAACTAGTAAACGTTGAAAAGTTTTTGGATGAGCTGAGGGTAGGGGTGAAAGGCTAATCAAACTGAGAAATAGCTCGTACTCCCCGAAATGCCTTTAGGGGCAGTGTGGAGGAGAGTTTAGTACAGGTAGAGCTACCAATAGGACTAGGGGGAGTCACATCCTACCAAATCCTGATGAACTCCGAATGGTACTAAATATACTCTGCAATGAGGGCATGGGTGCTAAGGTCCGTGTCCGAGAGGGAAAGAACCCAGACCGACAGCTAAGGTCCCAAAATCTACACTAAGTTGAACTAAGGCGGTTCAGTTGCCGAGACAGCCAGGAGGTTAGCTTGGAAGCAGCTATTCCTTTAAAGAGTGCGTAACAGCTCACTGGTCGAGCGACAGGGCATCGATAATAATCGGGCATCAAGTGTAGTACCGAAGCTTCGGATTCATTGGCCCAAGGGCGGATGAGTGGTAGGGGAGCATTCTATACAGCGGAGAAGCTGTCGGGTAACCGATGGTGGAGCGTATGGAAAAGCAAATGTAGGCATAAGTAACGATAATCCCGGTGAGAAACCGGGACACCGAAAGACTAAGGGTTCCGCGGCAATGCTAATCAACCGCGGGTAAGTCGGGACCTAAGGCGTAGCCGAGAGGCGTAGTCGATGGACAATCGGTTAATATTCCGATACTACCTTTATGAGCGATGTGGAGACGGAGGAGTGAAAGTTCCGCGACCTGACGGAAGTGGTCGTTGAAGGGATTAGGTAAATCATTTACAGGCAAAACCGTAGATGATGCTGAGACCTGACAGTACCGGGAGGCTTCGGCCGAACGGATAGTGAACGTAAACAGACTTCCAAGAAAATCCGCTAAGCATATTGTAGAGGTACCCGTACCGTAAACCGACACAGGTAGTCGAGGAGAGAATCCTAAGGTGCTCGAGTGAGTCGTGGCTAAGGAACTAGGCAACATAACCCTGTAACTTCGGGAAAAGGGGAGCCTCTTTCTTGTAGCAATATGAGAGAAGGTCGCAGAGAAATGGCCCAGGCGACTGTTTAACAAAAACACATGGCTATGCGAAATCGAAAGATGAAGTATATGGCCTGACACCTGCCCGGTGCTGGAAGGTTAAGGGGGGACGTTAGTGCGCAAGTGCGAAGCGTTGAACTGAAGCCCCAGTAAACGGCGGCCGTAACTATAACGGTCCTAAGGTAGCGAAATTCCTTGTCGGGTAAGTTCCGACCTGCACGAATGGTGTAACGATCTGGGCGCTGTCTCAGCCACGAGCTCGGTGAAATTGTAGTCACGGTGAAGATGCCGTGTACCCGTCACGGGACGGAAAGACCCCATGAACCTTTACTATAGCTTCACATTGGCATTGGGTAGATGATGTGTAGGATAGGT
Source organism: Cyclobacteriaceae bacterium (assembly GCA_036515095.1). Taxonomy (GTDB): domain Bacteria; phylum Bacteroidota; class Bacteroidia; order Cytophagales; family Cyclobacteriaceae; genus ZC4RG29. Next base: position 4,376 of record DATBVZ010000163.1, read on the forward strand.
GGGAGACTTTGAAGTTTCGGCGCTAGCCGGGATGGAGTCAACGGTGAAATACCACCCTTTATTTATCTGATGCCTAATCCGCTGGTTAGCGGAGACAGTGTGTGGTGGGTAGTTTGACTGGGGTGGTCGCCTCCGAAAGTGTATCGGAGGCTTTCAAAGGTACCCTCAGCACGCTTGGTAACCGTGCGTGGAGTGCAATAGCAAAAGGGTGCTTGACAGTGAGACCGACGGGTCGATCTGGTAGGAAACTAGGATATAGTGATCCGGTGGTTCTGTATGGAAGGGCCATCGCTCAAAGGATAAAAGGTACTCTGGGGATAACAGGCTGATCTCCCCCAAGAGCTCACATCGACGGGGAGGTTTGGCACCTCGATGTCGGCTCGTCACATCCTGGGGCTGGAGAAGGTCCCAAGGGTTCGGCTGTTCGCCGATTAAAGTGGCACGCGAGCTGGGTTCAGAACGTCGTGAGACAGTTCGGTCCCTATCTGTGATGGGCGTAGGAAGTTTGCGAGGATCTGACCTTAGTACGAGAGGACCGGGTTGGACTAACCGCTGGTGTACCAGTTGTGGTGTCAGCTGCATTGCTGGGTAGCTACGTTGGGCCGGGATAAGCGCTGAAAGCATCTAAGCGCGAAACCCACCTCAAGATGAGACTTCCAATAAGGGACGTCAGAGACGATGACGTTGATAGGCTGCAGGTGTAAAGTCAGAAATGGCAAAGCCGAGCAGTACTAATTACCCGAACGCTTCAACAAAAAAATCTATGTGCTTGACTTACTAGAAAGATACTCTTTTGCTATCGTGTCAACGATATTAATCAGGATGGTCCAGATTAACAGGATGGCCAGGATTTAAAGCACCTGGCGCAAGGATCATCAGGATATTAAAGGCTGCGGCATTTGCCTACTGGCGACTGCCAACTGCCTACTGACTTTAAGGCGATTATAGCGGTGGGGATCACCTCTTCCCATTCCGAACAGAGCAGTTAAGCCCACCAGCGCTGATGGTACTGGGATAAAACCTGGGAGAGTAAGTCGTTGCCTTTCTTTTATAACAACCCCGGATCGTCAGGTCCGGGGTTTTTTCTTTTAGGACCATGATTTATGGGATTATCATGATGGCACATCAACCCCTGACGGATCCTACCTGACTTCCGGAGCCCTCACGCACCCCACCAAACCCCGCATGTTCCTAAATATTGACCTGGGCGCGCCGGCGGTCAGTCAGAGATCACTAAATTGTGCATATTGAAGGGCTGCCCGGCACCTTTGCCGGGCAATAGCGCTGACCTGAAACCGACAATCATGTTTAGGAAATTCCTGGGACTGCTCATCCTCTGTATGCCCGGCGTGCTATCCGTCGCGCAAACGCCATTAAAAATGGGAATAGCGGGACTCACTCACGGCCATGTTGGCTGGGCATTCGACAGCGAGAAGAAAGGAGATATTGAGATTGTGGGTATCGCTGAGCCGAACCGGGAAGTGGCCAGTCAATACGCCGGGCGATATGGGTTCTCCATGGATAAAGTGTATCCCACACTCAGTGAAATGCTCGAAGCGCAAAAGCCGGCTGCCGTAGCCGCCTTCGGAAGCATACTGCAGCATCTCGATGTGGTACGCCATTGCGCCCCGAAAGGAATTCATGTTATGGTGGAGAAACCGCTGGCCATAAGTGCCGCCCATGCTGAAGAAATGGTGGCGCTCGCGAAGAAAAACAGCATCTTTCTTGTTACCAATTACGAAACGACCTGGTATCCAACAAATCACAGGATCAAAGAATGGTCCGGTCAGGGAAAGATCGGAAAGGTGCGCAAGATCGTCATCCATGACGGACATGCCGGGCCAAAGGAGATTGGCGTGCAACCTGAGTTTCTTTCCTGGCTAACAGACCCGGCACAAAATGGTGGAGGCGCAATAATTGATTTTGGCTGCTACGGCGCTAACCTGGCCACCTGGCTGATGAACGGTCAGGTGCCGGAAACAGTAACTGCAATAACGCAACAAATGAAACCGGAAACCTATCCCCGCGTGGATGATGAGGCAACCATTGTGCTTACCTATCCCGGAACACAAGTCATTATACAGGCTTCATGGAACTGGCCATACAGCCGCAAGGATATGGAAGTATACGGAACAGACGGTTACATCGTCGCGGAAGATAAGCATCGTGCAAGGTTCAGGTTCAACGATGAGGAAGGGAATACAACCGTTTTGGATGACCGCCCGGCGCCCTTTCATGATCCCTTTTCCTTTCTTGCATCGCTGATCACAAACAAGATAGCGATGAATCCGGATGACCTCAGCGCCCCCGGCAACAACCTGACGGTAATGAAAATTCTGGACGCTGCCCGTGAGAGCGCACGTACCGGAAAGTCTGTCCGGCTCAGGAAGGCGGGCAACTAAATGATTGGGAAATGATATTTGATATCCTCCTTACTCTTTTCCTGGTTTTCCTGAACGGATTCTTTGTTGCTGCCGAATTTGCCATCGTTAAGGTACGTTCATCGCAGATCGCTATACAATCGGGTACGGCATCAAAAAAAGCAGCGCAGATCATTGTCAATAACCTCGACGGATTCCTTGCGGCAACCCAGTTGGGAATAACATTGGCCAGTTTGGGATTAGGCTGGGTGGGCGAGGACGTCGTGTCCGTACTTATCCTGAGGCTGATGAACGCCCTCGGCGTTGATATAACCCCTGAAATTGCGCACAACATTGCGCTCCCTGTCGCCTTCATTATCATCACGATCCTTCACATTGTGTTCGGTGAGCTGGCGCCCAAATCGCTCGCTATCCGTCACCCCACGTCTACTGCGCTGAAGATCTCCATACCTCTCAGAATATTCTATTTTATTTTCAAACCATTTATCAGTTTGCTCAATGGTTTTGCTAACCTTATTCTCAGGCTGTTTCGGATCAAACCGATTGGTGAACACGGCATTCATACAGAAGAAGAACTCAAACTCATAATAGCCGAAAGCGAAGAGGGCGGCGCGATAGAATCGAGCGAACGTGAACTGATCCAGAATGTGTTTGAGTTTGACAACCGGATCGTAAAACAGGTAATGGTACCCCGGATCAAGATTTCAGGAATAAAATCAAATACGCCGCTGAAAGAGGCGGTACAGATCATTTTTAACGAGGGGTATACGCGATATCCGTTGTATGACCGCAATCTCGATGAAATTACCGGCGTCGTTCATGCCAAGGATGTATTTCAGGCCTTCTGGGAGAAGAGCGACAAGCCGTTAACGGCCCTTGCACGGAAGGCCTACTATATAACTGAAAATAAACCCATTGATGAATTGCTCCGCGAGTTCCAGCGAACCAAAGTGCAGATTGCTATAGCCGTGAATGAATATGGGGGAACCGTGGGTATCGTTACACTTGAGGATATCCTGGAAGAGATCGTGGGCGAGATCCAGGATGAGCACGATCAGGAGGTGCAGATTGTAACGCGGGCGGGAAATGTGTACAAAGTTATTGCCACTTCCCCCATACACGACATAAACAAAGTCCTGGAGAAACCGCTTCCGGAATCAGCAGAGTACGATACGCTCTCCGGACTGCTGATGCTTCACAAGCCGTTTGACCTTAAGGTGGGCGATGAAATCGTATTGTATGGCTATAAGGCCCGGATTATGAAGTTGAACAAATCACTTCCCGAGCTGGTTGAGCTCCAGCCCCTGGAGCCGGAAATAAAGTAAGTAACGAGTTCGGTGTTGACCCGGGAAGAATTCTGCGCGTACTCACCAGCCATCGTTCAGGGAATTCCCAAGACATCGTTGTAATGCCAAATTTACCCGAACATGCCGCTGCAGTTGGGAGAGAAATAAAAAAGGCGGATACCCGATTTATCCGCCTTTCTATTACAATTAAAATTCAGTTCAGGGCTGGGCGACAACTTTCCTGTGGTCGGGTACGTGCTTTTTGTCTTCACCCCGCTTGGCTTCATCCAGATCAAGAACAACCGGCGATGCGATAAAAATTGAAGAGAAGGTACCCACCACAATGCCCACAAACAGGGCAAACGCAAATCCCCTCAGGACTTCCCCTCCGAAGATCAGCAAGACCACGACAACAAGCAGGGTTGTTCCCGAAGTAATGATGGTCCTGGAGAGGGTATCGTTGATGGCATCATTAAAAATCTTCGGCTTGTCATGCGATGTTCCCAGACCTACGTACTCCCGGATCCGGTCGAAGACAATCACCGTATCGTTGATCGAGTAACCGATGATGGTAAGTATGGCAGCGACAAATACCTGGTCGACCTCAAAGGAGAGACCTAAAGCGCCGGCTATCGCAAACGCAGCGAACACAAACAGGGTGTCATGCACGGTTGATGCGATCGCACCGATACTGTATTGCCATCTTCTGAATCGCACAAGGATGTACAGGAAAATACCGATCAGGGAAAACAAACTGGCTTTCCATGCGGATTTCTTGATATCGTCAGCCACAGTAGCTCCTACTTTTGTGGAACTGGAGATTGTAAAATGTTGCTCGTCCACCTGTTCCGGACTGTCGGTGTAGGTTATTCCCGGAAACTTTTTCTCGATCCCCGAAATGAGTGTCTGTCTTACCCTGGCGGCAGCCTCGTCCGAGGGATCGTCGATCAGGTATGAAGTTGTGACTTTCAATGTATTGTTGCCCTCGTATGTCTTTACTTCCGTTCCGGCATTTTCGAATTCGTTCGTAAGATCAATTTTGAGTTCAGTAGCATCCACAGGTTGGGCGAATGTGACGATATACGAATATCCTCCCTTGAAGTCTACACCAAGATTGAGTCCCTGGACAAAGATCAGAATGAAACCGATCACCATAATACCGCCCGAAATGCTGTAGGCCAACCGGCTGTTTTTGATGAATTCAAAATACCTGCGCCGCTTTACTAGTCTGGAAATGCGGGTTTCAAACGAGATCTTGCTTTCATCCCCCCTCCTTGTCATCCATTCTACAAATACCCTTGAGATATAAACGGAAGAGAACACGGAAGCGACAATACCAATCATCAGTACGATGGCAAATCCCTTGATCGGACCCTGCCCAAACATATAGAGAAACAGTCCTGTGATAAATGTTGTCAGGTTGGAATCTATGATGGTCCCAAAAGCCTTGGCATACCCTGTCTTGATAGCATCCTTTAATTTGCGGCCAACGGCCATTTCTTCTTTGATCCGTTCAAAGATCAGCACGTTGGAGTCAATGGCCATACCCATGGTAAGTACAATACCTGCTATTCCCGGCAGTGTCAACGCTGTGGCCAGCGCGGGTTGAGCCAGGATGCCCAATATGAAAAAGATATTGAACAGAAGCGCGATGTCGGCTACAAGTCCCCCCTTGGCGTAATAAGCGATCATAAAGAGGACGACCAAACCCAGTCCGCAGACAATGGAGATCAAGCCCTGTTCCAATGCGGCCTGACCGAGTGTGGGCCCTACTATGCCTTCTTCCACGATGGTTAGTGGGGCCGGCAGGGATCCTGCCCTCAGAACATTAGCCAGGTCTTTGGCTTCCTCAATCGTAAAGTTGCCCGATATCTGGGAGTTACCATTGGGTATTTCACCTTCCACGTAAGGTGCAGAATAAACAGCATCATCAAGCACAATTGCGATTCTGCCCCGGGGTTGTTTGTTGGCTGCATCTGCCGTCATCTTCGCCCAGACTTTTGTGCCGGCTGCATTCATGTTCATACTGACCGTATAACGGCCGGTTTGATCCAGTTCCTGCCTGGCGTTGGTGATCGATTCGCCGGTAAGTTTGGGCTTACCGGTACGGCCAATGTCGAGAAAGTGAAGCTCCAGCCCCGGCTCTTCGTTAATGTCTTCCCGGTTCTGTTTGTCCGGTTTGTTTGCCCAATATACACCAACATTTCTGGGAAGCAGGCTGCGGATATGCGGCCTTCTGAAGATTGCGTTGATCCGGGCCGTATCCCTCAGCGCATAACGGAATGTTCCGGGAGGGGTGCTCAATGCGAGCAAAGGAGATGTATTTGCATTTGTAAGCGAATCCAGCCCTTCGGCCGTGCTGTCAGCAGCAGTAGAGAGTTGCCGCTGAAGCTCTGAGGTGGTGGTATCCTGCGAAATCGCTTCTCCGCCCAGCGTATCGGCAAGTGCCCCCGGCGCCGCCGAAGGCTCCGGAGTACTTCCCAGGATCGCCTTGGCGCGCTCTTCCTTTACCAGCACATCATTTATGGCGAAGAGCGATGACTGGATGGTGAAGGGTTCCACTACATCCCAGAATTCAAGCCGCGCTACGCTTTTAAGAAGCCTTCTTACGCGTTCCGGGTTATCGGCACCGGGGATTTCGATCTGCACCCGTCCGGTGTTGGGCAAGC
>DATBVZ010000164.1:0-7124 GCA_036515095.1 Cyclobacteriaceae bacterium
GCCGGCAGGCCATTCATTCGAAATATTTGCAGTGTTTTCGATAGGAATCTCAGGTCACTGAATGCTTATTCGGGCAACATCTTCAGCAAATCCATTTGATCGGAATTTCTGTGAGCAGGATGTTGTGCCTCAGCGAGTGGGGTGAAACGAATTGGATCCCGATTTGATTTAGTGAATAAATCTGCTAATTTCAATTTCAAACGGAATTCAAACGATTGTTGTGGAAAATAGTACACTATAGACCTATTTGTCGGGAAAAGGATGTGTACAATTATTTGAAATCGCTCCTGATTATGTGATCTGCATCATAGTCAGGAAAGTAACCGGAGCGTACTTTTGTGTCAGAAAAAACCCCCCATCTATGAAAGAAAATCGAATCAGAAAAACAATGAAAACACTACTGCAAATTTTTATGCTGGCTATGCTGGCGTACGGTTGCGCTCCTGACAAGCCAAAGACTGCCGAATCAGCGGGAGAGGGTGATGCGTCTGATGCCGTCGCGGAAAATGCGGATCCGACCAAGGGCATCGGTCAAGTGCAGCATGTCACCCTTAATTCACCGCTGGAGCAGGAACGAATTACGCGTGGGAAGGCGATCTATGAAATGAAATGTCAGGCATGCCACCGTCTGGATGAGAAGCGGGTAGTCGGTCCCGGTTGGGCAGAGGTCACTAAGCGGAGACAGCCGGAATGGATCATGAATATGATCACCAATGTAGATGTGATGCTTGACCAGGATCCTGAGGCGCGAAAATTACTTGAGCTTTGTCTCATGCGGATGCCCAACCAAAATGTGTCTCTTGGCGATGCGCGCGACGTATTGGAATTCATGCGTCAGAATGACGGTGAGAAATAATTTTAAATCAATATACAGATATGAAAAGAATAATTAGATTGTCGGTAGGGATCATCATGGGTGGTGCGGTCGCCATGACAGGTTGCAAGCCGACAGGCCCCGCAGATGTTGCGATGGGTGATGCCGCAATGAAGGTGTATGTGCCTCCCGGACAATATGATGAATTCTACAATATTGTTTCCGGCGGCTTTAATGGACAGATCGGTATATACGGTATACCATCGGGACGACTGTTCAAAATCCTCCCCGTGTTCTCTGTCTTCCCGGAAAACGGTTACGGATACAGTGAAGAGACCAAACCAATGCTGAATACAACGCATGGCTTTGTTCCCTGGGACGATCTTCACCACATCGCCCTTTCGACCACGAATGGGGCGCATGATGGCCGGTGGGCATTTGCCAATGCCAACAATACCCCGCGAGTGGCCCGTGTTGGATTGAAATCATTCAGAACGGAAGAAATACTGGAGATCCCCAACAGCGGTGGAAATCACTCCTCTCCGTTCATTACTGAAAATACGGAATATGTGATCGCAGGAACACGTTTCAGCATTCCCATGGATGATCAGGATGTACCTATCAGTTCGTATAAGGAAAACTTCAAGGGGTCTATCAGTTTCATCCGGGTGGACTCAGTGACAGGCAATATGAGCATCGCCTTTCAGTTGAGAACACCGGGTTTCAACTTTGACCTTAGCAGGGCGGGCAAGGGCCCATCGCACGGCTGGTTCTTCTTTTCGTGCTACAATACCGAAATGGCATACACCCTGCTTGAAGTTAATGCATCCCAAAAGGACAAGGACTTTATTATGGCGGTGAACTGGAAGAAAGCGGAAGAGTATCTCGCACAAGGGAAGGGTAAGGTTGAAAACGTAAAATACGCACACAACACGTATGATGAAAGCACACACACGGCGACCTCAACCATGGAAGAAGGGGTTACTGTGCTTGACATCATGGACTTTCCGGATCTGGTTTATTTTATTCCCTGCCCGAAATCCCCCCACGGCTGCGATGTCGATCCTTCCGGTGAATACATTGTAGGAAGCGGCAAACTGGCAGCTACGATGCCTGTATTTTCATTCACAAAATTTCAAAACGCGATTGCTGGTAAGGACTACGAAGGAGATTTTGATGGCATACCCGTCCTGAAATACGAATCGGTGCTCCATGGGGAAGTTGAAAAGCCGGGCCTCGGACCTTTGCACACGGAGTTTGATGACAAAGGCAATGCCTATACTTCGATGTTCATCTCCTCTGAAATAGTAAAGTGGAATGTGGAAACACTGGAAGTGCTTGACAGGGTGCCCACTTACTATTCTATCGGTCACCTGAGTGTACCCGGCGGGCCAACATCAAAGCCTTACGGAAAATATGTGATCGCGTATAACAAGATCACGAAAGACCGGTACCTGCCGACCGGACCCGAGCTGGCCCATTCGGCTCAGCTTTATGACATATCGGGAGAAAAGATGAGGCTGTTACTCGACTTTCCAACGACGGGCGAACCGCACTACGCGGAAGCGATTCCCGCCAGCCTGATCCAGCAGAACGTGAGCAAGTTCTATAAAATTGAAGACAATGAACATCCCTACGCTGCAAAGGGCGAAGGTAGGGCACGTGTTGAGCGCAAGGGAAAGGAGGTTCACGTGTATATGACGGCTATCCGATCACACCTCACCCCGGATAATATCGAGGGGGTCATGGTAGGTGATGACGTTTATTTTCACGTGACAAACCTGGAGCAGGATTGGGATGTGCCCCATGGTTTTGCCATCAAGGGTGCGCTGAACGCAGAGATCCTGGTTATGCCTGGTGAAACGCAGACGTTGCGATGGAGGCCCATAACAAAGGGTATTTACCCGTTCTACTGCACAGACTTCTGCTCTGCGTTGCACCAGGAAATGTCAGGTTATATTCGAATTTCTCCCGCCGGTAGCAATACACCATTAAAGTTCTCTACCGGAGTGATAGAAGGGGAAAATGCAACGGGTCAATAAGTTTTACTTTCATAGTGGGACAGTGAAATGCTTCGCCCCGGCGTGGGGTGAGGCATTCTCACGAGTCGAAGGGGAAGCAGAATCCGGAATTTATGGTACCCGTCGCGTACCAAAGGAAGACTGCTGCAAATCCGACTCAAAACCATCGCCGCTGGATTATCGGATGTAAATACCAGACAATGCAGAAACTAAAACCGATCACGCGTGTAATCGTTGCCATTTCAGCTTTGTTGATGATCCTGCCTTATTTCGTACCCTTGTGGCAGATCCTGATGTGGGCGCCTCAGTACCCGGAGGGTCTGGAGATGAAGATCTGGATCAACAACATATCCGGGGATGTAAAGATCATCAGTGCTCTCAATCACTACATCGGGATGCGGCATATTGAGGTGAGCATGTTTCCGGAATTTAAGTACATGATCTACATTGTCGCCGTGTTGATTGCAGCGGGATTGGCTGCAAGCATTGTGAACCGCCGCATAGCGCTCGTCATTTACAGTGGGTTGATTGTGGCGTGCGGAATCGCTGCGTTAGTGGATTTTTATTTGTGGGGATATCACTACGGCCATAATCTGGATCCCACCGCAGCAATTGTTGTTCCGGGGATGGCCTACCAGCCTCCGCTTATAGGCACAAAGCAATTGCTTAATTTTACTGCGTTTTCAGGGCCGGACGTCGGCGGATGGCTGTTCCTTGTTTCGGGGGTGCTGGCAATTGGAATGCTCGTTTACGAGATCGTAGTGGCGCGAAAAAAAATATGAAGCGGAGGAGTTTTTTCATCAGTTTGTTGTTCCCGTCAATCCTGGCTTGCAGTGTTAAACCGGAGCCGCTGAACTACGGCCAGGATGCATGCCATGCCTGTCGCATGACGCTGATGGATAAGAAATTTGGCGCGGAAGTGGTTTCGGTGAAAGGCAAGGTCTTCAAGTTTGACGATATGAATTGTATGGTCAACTTTCTCAATTCCGGGCAACTGCAGGAACGCGATGTCGCTTTTCGGCTGGTGGTTGACTACTCCGAACCTGAACGATTGATTCAGGCTGAGAATGCTTTTTATCTAAAATCAAGGGAAATCAGGAGCCCGATGGCCAGCCAGGTGGCCGCTTTCGAAACCAAGGAAAGCATGGACAAATACAAACCGGGCTGGAAAGGTATATACCTTACCTGGGGCGAATTGGTGACTGAGTTCAAATGAAAGGCGCGCGTTCGGATGGATTGATGTGCAAGCAAACGTGATGAAGAAACAGGGTTTGATGTTTGTGGTAGTTCTTGGGCTGCTCGGTCCATACGGATGGAGTAAGACCATCCGGGTAAGTCCCGGTGGACCGGTAGTTAGTATAAAAGAGGGGATAAGCCTGGCCGGGCCCGGTGATACGGTTCTCATCGCTGGCGGTGTGTACCGCGAAGGAAATATTCGCGTCACCAAGTCCATTGCTATTATCGGTGTGGGTGCGCCGGTACTTGATGGTGAGGACATGTACGAGATATTCACTGTTTCCGCGAACAATGTTACGATCAGCGGCCTGAAATTACAGAATACCGGGATAGCGAGCCTGGATGATCTGGCTGCTGTTAACCTGAAGGGCTGTACAGGAGGCAGGATCACAGACAACGAATTGGAGGATACTTTTTTTGGTATTCATCTGACCAACTCCTCCGGGGTGGTGATTGAGAATAACCGGCTGCGGGCAAATGCGGTAGAGGAGCATCAAATGGGCAATGGGATCCACCTCTGGAAATGCCGCGATGTCACCATCCGCGGTAATCGTATACAGGGTCATCGGGATGGTATTTATTTTGAGTTTGTGACCAATTCATTGATTGCCCATAATCACAGCGAACAGAATCTGCGGTATGGGTTGCACTTCATGTTCTCCCATGACAACGAGTACCGGAATAATGCCTTTGTAAACAACGGGGCCGGCGTGGCGGTGATGTACACCAAAGGAGTTAAGATGATTGACAACGTCTTCAGCCGCAACTGGGGCTCTGCGGCGTATGGATTACTCCTGAAAGACATCAGCGACAGCCATGTTTCAGGCAATACGTTCGAACGAAACTCTGCAGGGATCTTTATGGAAGGCTGCAGCCGGATTGAGCTACACGACAATACCTTTACAGAAAACGGGTATGCCGTGCGATTGCAGGCCAATTGTTATGACAATGTTTTTGAACATAACAATTTTTCTGCCAATACTTTTGATCTCGTGACCAATGGATCATTGGTGCTTAATAAAATCAGCAACAATTACTGGGACCGTTATGAAGGGTATGATCTCAACCGGGACAATATCGGCGATGTACCGTATCGGCCGGTGAGCATGTACAGCATGATTGTAGAGCAAATGCCAACGGCCGTTTTGTTGTGGCGCAGTTTTCTGGTGTTGCTGCTGGACCGCGCCGAACGGGCGCTTCCTGTTATGACACCGGAAAATCTTAAAGATGAATTCCCTTCAATGAAACCGCATGATCTCGATTAAAGACGTATGCAAAAGCTTCGGCAAGATCAAGGCGCTGGACCAGGTGACCCTGGACCTCGTTAAGGGAAAGAGCTATGCGCTGATCGGGCCGAACGGCTCCGGTAAAACTACCCTGATAAAAAGCATTCTGGGATTGGTCATACCGACGTCCGGTGACATTGATTTTGATGGAAAAAGCATTTTCGGGGACTGGAAGTATCGCGACAGGATCGGCTATATGCCACAGATAGGCAGATACCCCGATAATATGCGCATAGGCCAGCTAATCGACATGATGAGGAACATCAGGAAGGGTACGGGCAAGACAGACGAAGAACTCATCGATGCGTTCAGGCTTCATAAGATGTATGACAAACGGATGCACGCGCTGTCGGGAGGTACACGGCAGAAGGTCAGCGCAGCGCTTGCCTTCCTGTTTCATGTTCCTTCCCTGATCCTGGATGAGCCTACGGCAGGACTTGACCCCGTTTCGGTCGAGATATTGAAGGAAAAGATAATGCATGAAAAGCGAATGGGCAAGCTTATCATTGTCAGCTCGCATATACTGAGCGACCTCGACGAACTCACGGGCGACGTAGTATATATGTATGAGGGCAGGGTGCAGTATAATGACACGGTTGAGGCTTTGAAGGAAGAAACCAACGAAGCACGTCTGGGTAAGGCGATTGCGACACTAATCCGGCAAAGAGAACTGCTCACTTCGGTTTCAGATTCACGATGACAAGGATTGTAAGGTACATTTTCTACGACATTCTAAGGACGCGGTTCATCCTTCTGTATACCCTGTTCCTGTTGATCAGCACCTTTGCGCTGTTCCAACTGGACAGCGATGCAGGGAAGGTGGTTCTGAGTCTCCTGAATGTGGTCCTGATGGTTGTCCCTCTTATCAGTGTGGTATTTACCACCATTCACTTCTTTAATTCGTATGAATTTATAGAATTGATGCTGGCTCAACCCGTCGACCGGAAGGTTATTTTCTTTGGAGAATATCTTGCCGTCGCTTCCTCCCTGTGTTTTGCGTTTCTGCTGGGGACGGGTGTGCCCATGCTGGTCTTCGGAGCTGGCCCCAGCGCCTTTACGCTTTTGTTCAGTGGTGTTGTGCTTACGCTTGTATTTGTCTCACTGGCATTTCTTTCGTCGGTGCTTACGCGGGATAAGGCGAAAGCTATAGGCATAGCCCTGTTATTCTGGTTTTACTTCTCCCTCATCTACGACGGGCTTTTGCTGTGGATCATTTATACGTTCGGAGACTATCCGCTGGAGAAGGTTACCCTTACCCTTATTGCGTTTAATCCCGTAGACCTCGCGCGGATTATCATGCTGTTACAGCTTGACATTTCCGCTCTGATGGGATATACCGGCGCGTTTTACAAGTCGTTCTTCGGCAGCAGTACAGGTATGTTGTTTTCCACGGGGATTCTGGTCGTGTGGATACTCGTTCCGTTGTGGGCCGCCCTGCGCATCTTTACCAGGAAGGACCTATGACTAACGACCTTTGATCCTGGCGCTTCGTGTAGTAAGTGGCGAAATCGCCCGATCCGTCAGGTCCCGGGCATGTAAATAGACCGCCGCGGCGATGGGTGAGACTGAGCGACACCATCCTTTAGGCCCGTACTATTTACCTTTCGGTTATTATCCATAAAGTAGACATGATTAGCGATCTGAATGAAAGAAAGGACATCGAAAAATTGATTGACCGGTTTTACGAAAAGGTTCAGGCAGACGAACTGCTGGGACCGGTTTTTAGCCATGTGGATTGGGAAAAACATCTCCCGATCATGTACAACT
>DATBVZ010000165.1:0-4401 GCA_036515095.1 Cyclobacteriaceae bacterium
CATTTTGAGTCTTGCCCTTCCGGCGACAATCTTTATTGCACTTCTGAAGATCGAGTTCTCCCTTGGAATGATCATCGTGCCTCTTCTGGCAATCGGATTCAATCTTATTTTATTCGGACTCATAGACAGGTTCCCGTTCCGTCCACTGCTCAACATTCCTGAGACGCAATACCGTTCGCTCACCTTGCTCATACCTTCGCTGGCACCCGGACTATCCTGTTTCCCTTTTATCGCTGAATATTCATCGGAGGCATCCCTGGCGCTGGCAGCGCTGGCCGACGTGGGGAATAAGGTTTTCGTGTTGGTGATAGCTTACAGTATCGCCATGCGGTGGTACTTCAGAATTAACAGGATAGAAAGTACCAGCAGGAGTTCCAGAATGAAGGATCTCGTTATTTCTCTGGTAGGGGAACCGGTCAACCTGGTGATCGTTTCCGCGATACTGATGCTGGCCATCGGACTGAATTTTGATTCATTGCCCGGCTTTGTGCAGCTGGGTATAGACCGGATAAGCCTCATGATGACGCCCCTAATCCTGTTGTTCATCGGTGTTTCTATGAAGCTCACCCTTCAGCAAATACGTACGATATTTGTTTTCCTTTTTTTCAGGTCCGGCCTGGCATTTGTGATCAGCGGTGTTCTTCTTCTGGTCCTTCCGGTTAACGACATCCCTACGATGCTATTGATAATCGTGTTTCCGCAAAGTGCCTGCAGTTTCTGGCCCTTTGCGCATATGGCGGCTGTGAGCAGGCTGGAAAGGAAGCAACACGAAACAGACAAAACCTTTGACATGGACTTTGCCATGAACATATTGGCGTGCTCACTTCCTTTTTCGGTTATCTTGATACTTGGCATTTATTCGACCGGAGATTTTTTTGCCAGTCCGCTCGTGGTGCTCACGTCGGGCGGTGTATGCCTGGCCATGTCCGCCTTGCCTGTCCTGTTCTCCCTCAGGCGATCGGCAAGGCTGATTTTCACCAACAAAACAGAGTGAAACGGGAGTTCGGCGCAGGTCACCTGCAACGTTTTTCCATCGCGACTTTCCGGGCCCTTCCATTCAGGTGATCCCCGCTGGTTTTTGCATTACGGCAGGCTGCGTTAGTCGTGGTATGTTTACGGTTTGACTTTTGGGTAGCGCATACTTTTTGTAACTTATTGTCTGTTTACGTCGGGTTGGGTTCGCCGGGCGTCAACTGCTCATTCTGACTTTACTTTTTGTTGCAGTAGTCTAATTTGAACACCGTTTGAAAGGACTATGGTTAAAAGGGATCGTATTGGATTGCTTAGTATATGCTATTTACTCCATATACATAGCCTTTTTGGCCAGCCTAACCCCGTTCAGTTTGAACATATTAACATAGAGGATGGCCTGTCGCAGGGGTCTGTATATTGTGTGCTGCAGGACCGGAAGGGGTTTTTGTGGTTTGGAACACAGGACGGGCTGAACAAGTATGACGGTTACGAATTCACGGTCTACCGTCACAACAAATACGATACGAGCTCCCTTTCCGATAATTGCATTAATGCCATTCACGAAGACCGTAGTGGAAACCTGTGGATCGGAACCTTAAGCGGCGGACTGAACCGGCTTGACCGGCTTACAAACGAATTTACCTCTTATCAGGCGCTGGAGAACAACAGCGCAAGCCTGAGCAGCAACACGATATCCTGCATTTTTCAGGATCGTTCCGGAAAGATATGGGTCGGAACAGATGATGGTCTAAACCTGATGGAGGGCGAGAATTTCGTCCGGTTCTATCATGATCCCGTAAAGCCTTCCTCAATCAGCGGCAACAGTATTACCTGCATTTATGAGGACAGCCAGGCGAATTTATGGGTAGGTACAACCAGCGGCCTGAACCGCTATGATCCCGGCACCCAAACCTTTCGGCGCTATGCGCTTCATCAAAACGGGGATCACGGAAAGCATAGTCATATCAGCTCGATCTACGAAGATGAGAGGGGAAATTTGTTCGTGGGGACGCACGGGGAGGGACTCTTTTTACGCACATCCTCGGCCGATCTAAATGCACCGCCGGACATCAGGCAGGTGCGATTTGCAGGCATAGAGATCAATGAAGTTTCTTCCGTACTGTCCGACCCGGAGGGGAATATCTGGATCGGTTTTCAGGAAGAGGGACTGGTGTGCTGGAATCCGCGGACCGATGCCCGCGTTCATATTCGCGCCAATCCCGTGCAATCCAGCAGCCTGAGCAACGACAGGGTATCGGCCTTGTTCTTTGACAAGTTCGGAAACCTTTGGGTGGGAACCTTGAATGGAATCAACAAACTGAATTTGTCAAACCGGAAATTTAACGCCTATCAGAACAGACCGGGAATTCAGGGGGACATCCGAAACAGCATATTTGCAAT
The DNA here is from genome assembly GCA_036515095.1 of Cyclobacteriaceae bacterium. Classification (GTDB taxonomy): domain Bacteria; phylum Bacteroidota; class Bacteroidia; order Cytophagales; family Cyclobacteriaceae; genus ZC4RG29. Next base: position 2,374 of record DATBVZ010000165.1, read on the forward strand.
TGCGAAAGACGAAGAGGGAAACATTTGGACAGGAACCCGCGGCGGGTTATTCGTTCTGACAAAAAAACAGGAAGTGAAAGAGTACCGTCATCGCCCTGGAACTTCCGCCAGGCGGGTTGACGCAATACGATCAATCTATTCCGAGAGGAGCGGGCGCCTGTGGATCGGAACTGAAAAGGGAACACTCGAGACTGTCAACACGGTCACCGGCACATTCCGGGCCATGGCAATTGATCCCCGCTGGCGGGAAAATCCCGTCTATGAGATCCGCCAGGATGCAAGTGACATGCTCTGGCTCGGGACCCTCGAGGGGTTGTATAGCGTGGATCCTGCCTCTGGCCGCATCAGGCACTATGATTGGCAGAATACCATTCAGGCAGGCACCAGGCGAAGGGAGATTCGAAGTATTGAAATTGACCACGCGGGTAATTTGTGGATCGGGACGAGAGGTGCAGGACTACTCTACTTTGACAGGAACAAGGAAGCATTTGTCAGCTATCTGAACAACCCCAGCGATTCGTTTTCCATTAGCAGTAATGTCATCGCCAGCATCTACATCGATAAGGCAATGAATAGAATATGGATTGGTACTGCGTCGGGGTTTAATAAATTCATTCCGGAGGAAAAGAAATTCTACAGTTATACCGAAAGAGATGGGCTGCCTAATGATGTAGTCTATGGCGTTCTGCCGGATGATGACGGATTCCTGTGGCTGAGCACGAATAACGGCATTGTCAAATTTGACCCGGAAAGCGAGACGTTCAGAACCTACGATGCAAGCGACGGCCTTCAGGGCAGTGAGTTCAATGCCGGCGCTTACTACAAAAGCCGCGATGGCGAATTGTTCTTCGGAGGAATCAATGGATATAACTCATTCTATCCACGGGAAGTAACGGACAATGCGCAGCTCCCGGAAATAGTGCTTACCGGATTCAAGGTGTTTAATGAGGATATCAACCTGCCGACTTCTCCCGAGTATACAGATAGTATTAACCTCACGTACAAGGACGATGTATTCTCACTCGAGTTTTCTGCCCTCCATCTTACTGCCCCGGAAAAGAACCGCTATGCCTATATGCTGGAAGGCTTCGACCAGGATTGGGTCTTCACGCAAAGGCGGTTCGCTACGTACACCAATCTCGATCCGGGAAGGTATACCTTCAGGGTCAGAGCGACCAACAACGATGGCATCTGGAATGAAGCGGGGCTGTCCGTTATCATCTTCATTAAACCGCCGTTCTGGCAAACATGGTGGTTTTATGTGATGGCAACTTTGATGGCAGGCAGTCTGATAGGGGCTGTTTATCGATTCCGCGTGGGGCAGATCCGCAGGGAAGAAAAGCTGAAAACCGAATTCAACAAGAAGCTGGCCGAAGTGGAAATGACTGCGCTCCGGGCACAAATGAATCCCCACTTCCTGTTCAATTGCCTTAACTCCATTAACCGTTTCATTGTAAGGAGTGATGCCGAAACGGCCTCCAATTACCTGACAAAATTCTCGCGCCTTATACGGCTTATACTTCAAAATTCAAAAGCACCGACAATTACTCTCAAAAGTGAGCTGGAAGCACTGCGGCTATACATAGAAATGGAAGAAATGAGATTTGAAAGCCGTTTTGACTACACCATAAAGGTTGATGAACGCGTTGAATCGGAGTTCGTTGAGGTACCTCCGCTGTTACTCCAGCCGTACGTAGAGAATGCGATCTGGCATGGGTTAATGCATAAAGAGTCAAGGGGCAGACTAACGGTGGAAATAACAAGGGACGACGGATGGCTTCGGTGTGTTGTTGAGGATAACGGAATAGGACGCCAGAAAGCACAACAATTGAAAAGCAAGTCGGCGACGCGCGACAAATCAATGGGGATGAAAATTACTACGGACCGCCTGAATTTATATCAGAAACAAACGAAAGTACAGGTGATCGACCTGATGGATTCAAACGGCAATCCTGCCGGCACGCGGGTAGTTCTGGGTTTCCCCTATGCCCTTGAGTTACAGCGATCTCCAATGCTTTCCTGAGGATT
>DATBVZ010000166.1:0-18440 GCA_036515095.1 Cyclobacteriaceae bacterium
TAAATGATGAATTGGTGGAAGATACGTACGACTGGTATGCGCAGGATAACGAAGGGAACGTGTGGTATTTTGGAGAAGACACGAAAGAGATGGAAGATGGCACTGTGGTGAGTACAGAGGGATCCTGGGAAGCAGGTGTCGAAGGCGCTCTGCCGGGAATTATCATGTTGGAGCATCCACTTACCGGCATATGGTACAGACAGGAGTACTTCAAAGGCGAAGCAGAAGATGTCGCCCAAATCCTGAGCTTATCAGCAACTGTAACGGTTCCCTTCGGCGGGACGTACAACAATTGCGTAGAAATTGCAGAATGGAATTTGCTTGAGCCGGGGGTTATTGAACACAAATTCTATGCTCCCGGTGTAGGACTAATCCGGGTCGAGGCGGTACAGGGAGGTTCGGAATATGAAGATCTTGTTGAAATCAACTGAACGACGCTTTCCGGTGACTGTTCCGCCAAGTCTGCGCCCTGGCCATCCCTTCGGTATCTCCTTAATACAATGCAAACTTCCCGGTATCGATTATTCTTCCATCCTCCACAAGTTGATAGAAATATAGTCCGGATGAGTAGTGATCCATTACAATAAAATCGAGTACATCGTCCAATTCCTTCTCCAACAGGAGTCTTCCTATCCGGTCAGTGACTCGCAGGATCAGTCCCTCACCGCTGGAAAGTACATTGATATAGGAACCGCCCGGAGCTGGATTTGGAAATAGTATGGCCCTCCCCTTTGCCTCCACGAAGACCTGGCTGCTATCGGATTTCAGACTGGTGCCGTCCGTAAAAAACAGTTCAGCCTGGTACGTCATAGGACCCGGATGAAGATCATGATCGGTGAATTCAAGCTCGAGGTCGGAATCAACTTCAACATTGGCAAGAATTTCACTTGCACCATGCAGCAGTCTCGAAACAACGATATGATCAATATTCAAACCGGTACTGAGAAGCAGCCGGACTACAATGCTTGCTTCATCAAAGCGCTCGGCATTGAAAAAGTTGATGTAACAGTAAGATCCCTGTGAAGCGTAATTTATTGTGGGGCTTCGAAGTCCCACCGTTGAACCAAACACCGGAGCCACCGAAAAATACTCCGTTCCGATGCTCTTGGCCAACGTAAGCCCGGTGTTGCTGGTGGTCGCAATCTTTTCCATGTATTGCTCACCCAATGCAAATATTTCGTACCCCCCTGCGCCGGAAACCGGGTTCCACGTCAACGAGAATTCATTTTCGCAATTGAATGCAACGCCAACCTTCAGATCGGGAGAAATCAAGAACGCATCGGACAAATATTCATTGTCACCAATGAGCATCTTCAGTCGTGCCGTCATCAGGGTGTCCGGCGCGTTCCAGTCAAACGGAGCGCTGAGATCCACAGTTTCCTGAATCATCTTCCACTCACCGCCGTTTAGCTGGTAATACAAACTCCCCTGTCCGCCTGCATGATTGTTCCAGAAGAGGAGATGCTTTTCTCCGGCTTCAGGAATATCGGATGCCGATGGATAATCCCACGCGAATGGTGTTGGGTCTTCAATCCAAAAGGCCACTGAAACGTCCTGAGTCTGAGTCGTCAGTTCAGGAGCCTGGATTACGAGCTGATAGATGCCCGAAGGCGGATCTGCAATACTGAAGTATTCAACATTGTTCAGCGAATCCTTTTTCCTGCGGGCAGGAGATGCAAGGGAGTCGGGATTTGGAAGCGAGCTCAACACCCAAGGCAGGTATTGATTGGTTCCATCCGTCAGATAGGCGTCAATATTGTGTACCAGGGCCTTTTGGCCTCCTGGTGAAGCGGGGGGATCAGTCCAGGCCACAACGACTTTTACTTCGGAACAATTTTCAGGAATGACAAACTCAATTTCTTTTTCTTCATTGGCCATCAAGGACACCACCGAGGTGAAATTTTGTCGCACGAGATCCGCGGCGCGGTAGGCGTTAACGCTTCCGTACCCATAAACAAAATCTGGCCCCGGCGGCCCGATTGCATCGGTGCTGGCTATCAGAATAGCTTTAACCATGGAGGCCGGCGGCAGCGTATCATTTGCCTGCTTGTATGCTTGCTGGACGATGGCGCTTGTCCCGGTAACCAGGGCTGCGGCGTCAGAGGTACCACCCTGGCCAAAGGCCGTCAGCTCCGGTTTTAATCTTCCATCGTAGGCTGGCCCTGTGGAATTCAAAGGATTTACCTTAAGCGTGCTGTCTACGGCAGTTACCAGCAGCACATTTTTGGCTTGTTTGAATGTGCCTGAAAGGTTAGCGGCATTAAGGTCCTTATAAAGTCCATCATCCGGCGTGGACAGTCCCAGGTTTCCTGCAGAAAACACGTGGAGCAGCGAGGGATTATTGCTGACTTGCTGATCATACGCCATCGCCTCATTTCCATAGTAGTTTTCAACGCCGACACCGTAGGAATGATTCTGGAGCCAAATCGTATAACTGGCAAATACCTCATCCGGGTCAGGGAGAAGGTTTTCAAAATCCGAGGAGGTAAGGAGGGCGGCATTTGCCACGCCTTTTCCCCCGGGTGACGAGTTACCTGCCCCCGCAATCAGAGTAGCCATTATGGTCGCATGCTGAGCCGTCCCGGTGGGTGTTGCCGAAGTCGTAAAACTCCTGTTTATCAGATCGATATCATTGGCATCAAACGCTTTTTCCTTGACCGATACTGCTATTTCGTTGCCGTTCAATTCCGGAAAATAATGATGCAATTTTGTAATCCGGTTGAATCCGGGATTGAAGTGATCAATCAACGACTCAGGCCTGGCGGACCCGGGGATGTCGACAAAAAGAATATTCGGATCGCCGGAGAATTCGTTGACAATCAAATCGTAATCTGCACGGATCTGGAAAACATTGGCTTGCCCGTACCTTCTGACGACGGTAAGCCTTTCTGAATAGTCATCATAGAATTGTGCTGAATCCCTGAAGCTGACTGAGAAAATCATTTCACGGATGGAAGAGCGTGCCCCTTCGGACCTAAATTTAGGGGACAACTTCTGCTGGCCGTACGAGACAGAATAAGCGAGCAGCAGCGCGATTAACCAACAGCTTTCCTTCCCGGTCATTAATCCTAATATAACTACTTTTTGGTATTAAGTTGGGTTCAATTCAGCCCTCCCAACCGGATATTTATATGCGTGATAATGAACGGGGTAGAATCCATGCGCTGCAAATTCTGAAATCATTCTTTTTATTTTATATCTTAATATTTAAATTATCAGATCGTCAGTCTTTCCAATTAACCTAAACGAATAGCGCTTTATGAAGAGATTTACCCAACTCTTATCCATGCTATTGATCGGATCAATTGCATTCGTAGGTTGTGAGCAACCCGAGGTAACCCCGCTTATTAATGAAAGTGTTCCTGATGACGTCCTGATAAGGCTTCAGGAGTTAGGGTTTAACGTGACGGACCGGGCACCGGTACGGTTTGAATCAGGATACCTGGTAGAAGGCGACATCTACCTGCCGGAAAGTGAACTGGCAATTATGACTACCGGGGTGAGAATTCCCTTTGCTGAGCAGTATTCCACCAACAACCTGGTCACCGGTGCCCCGAGAAGCATTTCAATATACATTCCCGTTGGAGGCAGAAAGGGATTCAGTTCAGCATACTCTTCCGCCATCGATGAAGTCATTTCGAGGTATAACGACGAGCGTCTGAACCTGAGCTTCACACGGGTTTCGTCCAGTGGTGCGGCAGACATTGTCATTACCCGTTTGAATAAGGGTTATGAGCGACAGGGGTATCTGGGTTCCGCCGGTTTCCCCAGTTCAGGCGGCGATCCCTACGGGAATATCCGGTTAAGCGGCATATTGGAATCTGTATATGGCCTGGGTGTTAATGGAATCGCAACGATCATAGCCCACGAAGTAGGTCATTGTATAGGCTTCCGTCATACCGATTATTTTGACAGGAGTATAAGCTGCGGCGGATCACCAGCAAATGAAGGTGATGGCGGTATTGGCGCAAACCACATACCGGGAACTCCTACAGGGGCCACGCTGGCTGACAAGTCGTGGATGTTATCGTGCACCGATGGCGGTGACCGCCCCTTCAACAGGGATGATCAGGTAGCGCTGGACTATCTTTACTGAAGCGAAATCCACAAGAGCAGGGCTGTCTTCAACGGACAGCCTTTTTTTATTTTGATCCTCAACTCTGTCCGGCTCATCTGCGCACTTGCAGTCGCGGGTCCTGAATCCGAAATGGGAGTGTGATCAGCCGAAACATGACCGGGAACAGTTGATCGACAAAATAGGGTATGATATATTGTGTTATGCAGACAAACTTTGAAAAATCCGTCACCATCCTTTATTCAAGGGATGTGACAAAGAGCATTGCGTATTATACGGAAAAACTGGGATTCGATCAGTCCTGGGAATGGGATACTCCGGCAACCTTCGGTGGAATATCGAAAGGTAATGTCGAGGTATTCTTTTGCAAGGAAAACCAGGGCAATCCCGGAACCTGGCTCTGTATCATACTGGATGACGTCGATGCCTATTACAACGCGATCCGGGAAAAAGGCGCCAGGATCGTAGCCGCACCGGAAAGTAAGGAATGGAACATGAGGGAAATGCTGGTGGAAGATCCCGACGGGCATATTATCCGGTTCGGACACAGAATTGATTGCGACTGACAAGTAACTACTACCGGAAGCATGCGACGAACATTCTTAGGCGATTTGAAGAGACGCTGTCGGTGTCCGTGCTGGACAATGAAGCGCAAGGTGTTTCCGTGACAATGTAAATTGAAAACAAACCGGTCGGTCAGTCGGGTTCAGCGCCGTACAGATCATGCTGGAACGCTTCGAAGAAATTCCTCACTTCCAAAATGAGCAAAGCCAACAGCGTTAACGTGCGGGCTGCGTGCGGCTGTGTTATTTTAGTAGAGACGCACGATTGCACGTCTCTACTAAATAACACACCCCTTTGAATTCTCTTGGTAAAGGATTATCTTTAATTGCAGTGAGCCTGTTCTTCAGCCTGGCAAGGCAGACGAATGGGCTTTGTTGTTACTATACGTAAATACGTGGGGCGCAAAACCTCGTACGTGAAATCCGGGATCATTCCGGACTGGTACGAGTACCGCCTTCAGACCCTATCGGGATTGCCATGGAACAGGAACAAATAAGACACTCTGAACTTACATTCCAGCTTATTGTGGAGTCTTCTCCAAACGCCATAGTCCTGGTGAATAAGGAAGGCAAAATTTCATATATAAATAACCAGACCGAAAAGCTATTCGGGTACAGCAAAGCCGAACTGATAGGCCAGATGGTAGAAATACTCATCCCGCAACGTTACCGTGATAAGCATATGGGATTCCGCACTGACTTTTTCGGGTCACCAAGTGTACGGTCTATGGGAGCCGGCCGGGAGCTTTTTGCACTGAGGAAAGACAAAACCGAATTTCCAATAGAGATCGGATTAAATCCTCTCATAACGGTTGACGGAACCATGGTCCTGGCTTCGATTATCGACATCACAGAAAGAAAGAAGGCGGAGGAGCGTTTTAGACTCGTAGTAGAATCGGCTCCTAACGCTATGGTACTGGTCAACCAGGAAGGCACCATCACCATGGTGAACAGGCAATCGGAATTGCTTTTCGGATACCAGCGAAACGAACTGAACGGACAGCGATTGGAGGTTCTTATTCCTGAGCGTTTCCGGGATCATCACCCGGACCTCCGAAATTCATTTTTCGGGAATCCACAGACCCGTTCCATGGGAGCAGGCCGGGAACTCTTCGCCAGGAGGAAAAACGGCACGGAAATACAGGTGGAGATCGGCTTGAATCCCATCGAGACCCCCGAGGGCCAGCTTGTTCTGGCTTCCATCATCGATATTACGGAAAGGAAAAGAGCGGACGAACGATTCAGGCTTGTTGTTGAATCAGCACCCAATGCGATGATACTGGTGAACCACGAGGGTATCATTACTCTGGTGAACAAGCAAGTCGAGGTCCTTTTTGGATACAATCAAAGTGAACTCATCGGGAATAACCTTGGGCTGCTCCTCCCGGAGCGATTTTCCGATATTCACACTGCTTACGCCGATATGTATTTTAGGAACCCCTGGACACGTCCCATGGGTGAGGGCCGTGATCTGTTTGCCAGAAGAAAAAATGGCACCGAGGTGCAGGTGGAAATCGGTTTGAATCCTATTGATACAAATGAAGGCCAACTGGTCCTGGCGTCAATAATTGACATTACACAAAGAAAAATTCAGGAGGCCACGCTCAAAAGGCAGGTGGAACTGGAAATAAAAAATGAGGAACTGGAACAATTCGCATACGTAGCTTCCCACGACCTCCAGGAGCCCCTCCGTACCGTCTCAAATTACATGCAGGTCTTTGAGGAGGATTACGTGGAAAAACTGGATGACAAGGCAAGGAAATATATCAAATCCGTAAATAATGCGACCAGGAGGATGAGCACACTGGTGAAAGCGCTTCTGGACTTTTCCCGACTGGGCCGAAACAGAAAATTAGTCCGGGTGGATTGCGAATTATTAATTAACAACGTGATCTCCGATCTCAAAACATTGGTAGAAAACTCCGGCGCCACGATTGAGGTGGGCAAAATGCCCTCCCTTCCGGTTTATGAAATTGAATTCACGCAATTGTTCCAGAACCTGATCTCAAATGCCATAAAGTTTCGAAAAAACAATACCAGGCCCGAAGTACGCATCACCTGCGTTCGGGCGAATGAAAAATACCAATTCTCGGTAACGGACAATGGGATTGGAATTATGCCCGTCCATTTCGGACGAATATTTGACATTTTTCAGCGGCTTCATCCCGATTCCGAATATGAAGGAAACGGGATCGGGCTTGCGAATTGCAAAAAGATTGTCGAACTACACCAGGGAGAAATCTGGGTTGACTCCAAACTGGAAAAAGGAACTACTTTTAATTTTATCATCCCCCAATTAGTCCTATGATCAAGAAACTAAAATGCATAATGCTGGTTGACGACAACCCGGATGATAATTTCTTTCACGAACGGGTAATAAAGAAGAGCGATGCCGCAGAAATGGTCATTTCGCTGCAATCGGGAACGGATGCCCTTGCGTACTTGCGGTCAAAAGATGACGATAACCACATCCATCCGGACCTGATCTTTCTGGACATCAACATGCCGGGCATGAACGGATGGGAGTTCCTTGATGAATATTACACGCTGGACGCGAATTTGCAGTGCCATGCAATTGTCATCATGCTGACGACTTCAGAAAACCCGGATGATCATCTGAGAGCCGCGAGTATCGTACCCGACTTCAAAACAAAACCGTTGACACGGGAAATCCTCGAAGAAGTTATCGGCAAGCACTTTTAAGCTGATTTTCACTTTCCGGAAGTGTCATAGCAGGACTTGACGCGGGTTGGACAGGACAATTATTCAGATTGGTCCCAAGTTGTTGAGACCGGACCTTAACATGCGGATCACCCGGACGAGTTCAATTCTCTGTTGAAGTCGCATTGGAATTCGTTGCATTGATGGGTTTAGCGATCAGATCAACGTACTCCAAACTTACGCCATTGTGGGAATTCCCTTTTGCCGTGGAATTTAAGGAATTACGACTTCCATAAATGCCTGGGCATGATTAAGAGGTAATTACGTTTGTGAGCTCGGTTCTCTTATTGCGAAGATCCAATCCCCCTTCCAGGATTGATTTCAGGTTTACCAAATAAAAGATCCATCCTTTGGAATCGCCTACGAAGTGTTTTAGAACGGTGTCGTTGTCAGTAGGCAGATCGCTTTCAACAAGCTCGACAATCGTCTCCCCGGATTCCGGATAAATCGAAATCGTAACGGGACAGCCCATTGAAAATGTAAAGCTGAACGTATCACTCCCGTTGGCTTTGAGCACTGTACCCTTTTCCAGGATACTGTCCGGATATCCATGCCAATACCACTCGTAAGAATCGCCTGCCATTATTACCGAACTTTTATCCCGTGCCTTGCCCTGCTGGTCCCTGAAAATTGCCCTTCTCAAAAACCATGATTCCAGCGCCCCCGGGGTTATCCAGGAATTATACGCCTCCTGTGGTTGAGTTTTGATGTTAACCCTTAATTTGAATCTACTCCATTCTTGTTTTTCCATGACTTTCGCGTTTTTGTCAGAACAAAACTACATCACAGCGAGAGCGGTCATTTCTCGAAAATTGACAATTTATGCGGAAATCATTCCGGCATTCTTAAATACGTTTCTGCTGACGGAACCCGGTTGGCGAAAGGCCGGATCGCTCTTTGAACAACGTACTGAAAGAAGAGAGGCTATCGAATCCGACAGCATGACATATCGCGGATACGGATTGGTCTGTTTCCGTCAGCCTATTTTTGGCCTGAGCGATCCGGATGTCGATGAGGTACTGATGAGGCGTTATATCGAATGCCTTTTTGAAAAGCCGCAGAAAGTGATGGGTATTCTGCATGGCTACGTCGGCAACCTGATCCATGGTGAAGGATGAAGCATAATTCAATTCCATCCATTGTTTAGCGAGTGACAGGCGCTTGTATAAAGCTATGCGTGTTGCCCTTTTTACAACAGCCAGGTTATTCGATACCGCTATGGCCGAATAATTTTCAGCAATAATATCGTCGAGCAAGACTCGGATCAGCATATCGGCCTTCAGGGCGTGAAAGGAGGCGCAGCTTGCGCCAAGATCGATAAGCCAGGGCAGATGGTTCTTTAAGGTTGCATTCTTGTAATGAATATGCTCCAGCAAGGAGAAATCATGAAAACCATGCATGGCTTCAGTTCCGGAAACCTTGTTTCGGTAGAAAATTGTATTTGTCAGAACTTCAGAGAGTATCGTGTTGAAGTAGAGAAGCACCGGAATGTTGGCATCACCATGAAGCCGGATCGACAATTTACTTCCTCTGTTTACCACGAAGAATCCATTTTCATCGAGGCGGGTATTAACATCATTGATCTTAAAATCACCTTTTCCCCTAAGCATGGCGATGATTCCCAATCCGGTGAAATGCTCGGGATATTCAAACGAACCGCTTATGGTTTCGGTGAAGAGGTAATGATCGGAATGCGCAGGGATGGCATCCTTCAGGTTAAGCCTTTGAGTTTCCGGTAGTTTATGTACGACTATCACCGACTGTAAGCTAAAAAACCTGTCTGTAAAAAAATAGTTTGTGTCAGATATCCCAAACAAAACTTTGCGCCTGCCTGCCGGGCAGGCGCAGAGGACTGCTACGTGGACAAAGATTGTCTGGCTCGATTTTTCAGGGAATTACCTTTTCAGTCAGCCACGACACATAAACCTGCGATCGAAGCTACAGGGTGCAATTGCTCTCTGAAAATCAGTGATTTTTTACAATTCCCGGTACTTGTACGTGTGCACTTTTGTCAAAAAAAACCCATGAAGCCAGTACGCAACATCGCTTTTCTATTATTAGCCATGCTGATAATTCCGGTAAAATCCAATGCTCAGGAAATGAATAACAACTCTGAAACTAAAACAATGGAAGCTAAAATGTCTGTCACCCAGGGAAACAAAGAAGTAATACAAAGGCTTTACGAAGAGGCCCTCAACAAAAGAAACATGGAACTGCTAAAGGATTTCATATCCGCGGATTTTGTGGGAATTAACGGGGCAAAAGGAGCTGCTGCCTTTGAGGTACCCGTGCATGCCGTCATCAAAGCTGTGCCGGATGCTCACTGGAACTTGGAAGAACTTTTTGGCGAAGGGAACAAAGTTTTTGTCCGATGGAAGTTGTCAGGGACGCATACCGGGCCTTTCCAATCTTTTGCAGCCACAGGTAACAGGATTTCAAACGATGGAATGGCCATTTTTGAATTCAGGGATGGCAAAGTAGAAAAGGCACACGTCTATACCGACCGACTTGGCTTTTTGCAACAGTTGGACGTGTTACCAACAGATCTCGCCTTGGTGTCAAACGACAAACCGAATAAGAACCTGGTACACCTTGTCGACAAGTTCCTGGTGCCCCTGGCTGCAAAAAAAGAATTTTATGAAAGGATGAATACGAACAGGAATTTCATCAAAACCCTACCCGGTTTTATTGAAGATACGGTTTACGAGTGTACAGATGAAGCTGGCAACCTGATCTGCGTAACGATTGCCGTTTGGGAGACCGAGGTGGCGCTGAAAAAAGCAAAAGAAGTTGTACAGGCTGAATATAAGAAACAAGATCTTACTATGGCCGATGTACTTGAACGATTAAATATCACCATGGACAGGGGAACCTATAAACGACGCAATGACTGATTCCCTGCTTCCGCTACCCTTTCATTTCATATTTGTCATCTCACGCTTCAATTCAGCTTCAAAATTGTGTTCGGAAATCTGGCGTACCATCTTCTTCATGATTCGCTCGATATCGGCAAAATCGCGTTCATCCATATTCGCCAGCACAATCTCTCCAAGCTTGTGCCTGAAACGGTTGAATTGATCGTAAATCTCTTTTCCTTTTTTGGGGGTAATACTGATTTTCACCGTCCTTCGGTCAGTCTCTGAATTGATCCGCTTCAATATCTTTTTGTTCACCAGCTTATCCACAATGCCGGTAGCCGTAGAATAGGGGACGTCCAGGTATTCAGCGATATCCCTCATGATCACTTCCCCTTTTTTTCCCACCATGCCGACAAGCGCAAGGTCTGATTTGTTAATGTCGTTGACACTTACGATTTCGGTACACGACTGGTCTGTCTCCTGGACCTTTACAGCCAACAGCTGAAAGGTTTCCATAAAATCCCCGATTAGTTCTTCGCGGCTTTTCATTGTTGCACTGATGTTTTGCGTAAAGATATTCCCTTTAATCAAATTTCGAGCCAATTTTCCGAAAAATAAATATTTCGAAATATGAAATATTTCCAAACCAAAATACGTCTGTTTCGTTATGTTCCTATTGTTACGAAACCCGAAATATCTAATATCCGAAAAAACTACCTGTTCACTATGAGAAAGATCCTGCAGCAGTTAAACAAGCAAAGCGGCCAGTTTGGTGCGGCCATTGCAACTTTCGTTACGCGCTTCCGGTGGATGATTGTCATCGGTTCCCTCTTGTTGGTGATCGTGGCCGGCATGGGTGCCGGAAAAATGACCTTTAACAGTGATTACCATGTCTTCTTCAGCGAGGAAAATCCACAGCTTCTCGCCTACGATGCCTTGCAGAACAAGTACACCAGGGACGACAATGTGTTTATCGTCTTCGAACCTGAGGATGGAGCAGTTTTCACGCCCCACACCCTAAAGGCGATTGAAGAGTTCACGGCAATAGCCTGGAAGACCCCCCACTCCACCCGCGTGGATGCCATTACCAATTTTCAATATACGCGATCCGAAGGCGATGATCTTTTTGTAGATGACCTTGTGCGGGAGGCTGAAACCAAATCACAGGAAGAGCTTGAAAAAATAAAACGAATAGCAATCACTGATCCGCGAATTAAGAACCGGCTTGTCAATGAAAAAGCAAGCGCAACTGCCGTAAACATTACCGTACAGCTTCCCGACAACGGCGATCCGAAAGAAAATGAAGTCATCGTAAAATATGTACGTGAACAACTTACTCTTTTTCATGCGCAACATCCTGACATTAAAACCTATTCTTCCGGAACGGTCATGTTATCAAATGCATTTCAGGAAGCAGCCTTTAATGACATGTCAACCCTGACACCCCTGATGTTTCTGATGATCCTGGTGACGATCTATCTGTTCACCAAGACCCTCACGGGTACCTTTTCCACACTCATTGTTATCGTGTTCTCCATCGTTACAGCCATGGGCCTGGGTGGATGGCTGGGCATGTATCTCACTCCTCCGTCATCTGCTTTCATGAACATCATTATGACCCTCGCGGTAGCCGACAGTGTTCACATCATCATCGCATTCGTCCAGGGGATGAAAAAAGGTCTTGGCAAGAGAGAGGCAATCGTTGAAAGCCTGCGCATCAATTATCTGCCGGTGTTTCTTACCAGCCTCACCACCGTAATAGGTTTCCTTTCCATGAACTTCAGTGATTCGCCGCCGTTCCGGGACCTTGGTAATCTCACGTCAATAGGGATGACCGCTGCATTCATTTTTTCCGTGGCAACATTGCCGGCTCTTTTGGCAATTTTGCCCGTCAGGATAAAGAAGGCAGAGCCCGTTGAATTGAGAAAAATGAATTACCTCCAGCGCCTCGCTGAATTCGTCATTGGAAAGAAGAAAGGCATTCTGATCGGAAGTGTTGTTATCATTTCCCTGAGTTCAGCTTTCATCCTTAACAATGAACTCAATGACGAATTCATAAAGTACTTTTCACGGAACATAGCATTTCGAACCGACACGGACCACATCAGTAAGAATCTGACCGGTATCTATACGATCGAATTTTCCATTGATTCCGGCGAACCGGGTGGTATTAACAATCCTGAATATTTGGAAAAACTGCAGGAATTTGAGAACTGGCTGTACACGAACGAAGAAGTAATCCATGTAAATTCCTTTACGGAAGTTTCGCGGCAAGTCAACAAGTCCATGCATGGAGACGATCCATCGTATTACAAGCTTGCGGATAACCGGGAAGAAGCTGCACAGTTTTTATTGCTGTATGAAATGTCTCTGCCCTTTGGTCTCGACCTGAATAACCAGGTAAACGTGGATAAGTCCGAAACGCGCGTTATCGTCACCACCGAAAATATTTCCACCAACAGAATTCTTAGGTTGGAGGAATCAGCCAGAAAATGGCTTGAATCAAACGCTCCGGATTACATGCAAACAGAAGGGGTAAGCACGGTAATGATGTTTTCTCACCTCACACAACGACAGATAAGCAGCATGATAAACGGAACGATCCTTGCCTTAATTCTGATCAGCGTTGTGCTTGCCTTTTCGGTCAAAAGCCTGCGCTATGGCCTGATCAGCCTTATACCCAACATAACTCCCTTAATTGTTGGCCTCGGCCTGTGGGGGCTATTCGTAGGCTATATCAATACCGGCATAAGCATCGTGTTTGGTATGACACTCGGAATCATTGTAGACGATACCATTCACTTTCTTACGAAATATTTAAGAGCAAGGCGTGAGCTTGGAAAATCTTCCGAAGATGCTGTGCGGTACGCGTTCACGACCGTTGGCCAGGCGCTGGTCGTCACTACGCTGGTATTGGTTATGGGATTTTTTGTCATCTCCCAATCCGATTTTGGAATGAATTCCGGTATGGCAAAAATTACCATACTCATCATCTCCATAGCGCTCGTTCTCGATTTCCTGCTCCTGCCGGCATTGCTCCTGATGTTTAGCCGGGAAAAAGCACGGGACAACGTTGTCGAGGTTGTCGCTGAAGAACAAGCAATTGCTTAAACACAATCTGTACATCATCCAAATCAAAATCACTAATCGTATGAAACAAATCATCTTAATATTAACCCTCCTGCTTCATATAGAAGCGGTATCACAGGCACAGTCTGACGCCCGGGGATTGGAAATTGTTCAAAAAGCGGACGAGGCTGACAAGGGTTTTGAAAGCTCGAAAGTGTCGCTGAAAATGATTCTCACAAACAAACACGGGCAGGAAAGCGAACGATACCTGGAAAACAGGACACTGGAACTTCACGACGATGGTGACAAGTCGCTTATCGTGTTTAACAGCCCAAAGGATGTTGAAGGCACCGCCACCCTGACATTTACCCATAAAGAGTCCCCGGATGACCAATGGCTTTATCTTCCTTCTCTGAACCGGGTGAAGAGGATATCATCGGACAACAAATCCGGTCCTTTCATGGGAAGCGAGTTTGCCTATGAAGATCTTTCCTCCCAGGAAGTTGAAAAGTACAATTACAAGTTCGTCAAAGAAGATAACGTAAATGGCACTGCTGCGCATGTTGTGGAAAGGTACCCCCTGGATCCGAAGTCAGGCTATACCAAGCAGGTAGTCTGGTATAACAAAGGAAATTACAGGGTTGAAAAAATTGATTTCTATGACCGGAAAAGTGCCCTGATGAAGACGCTTTCGTACAATAATTACAAACAGTATTTGAACAAACACTGGCGCGCCTCGGAAATGATCATGGAAAATCACCTCACGGGGAAAAAGACAAGGTTACTGTTTGAAAACTACCGCTTTAAAACCGGTCTGAGCGATCAGGATTTTTCGCAGAACAGTCTGGCCAGGGCGGGGAAATAGGCCTGCCCCCGTCCCTTCTCCGAAGAATAAGGGGAGAAAAGTAACTTTCCAATAGAAATCTTACCACTCGAAATGACGCGAACGAAGCTCCTGTTTTACACCACTTTATTCCTCCTCCTTTCCTATAAAATTCACGGCCAGGAAAAATATTCCGGTGATTTCAGTCTGAAATCGGGCGCAGAGGACCGTTTTTTCTTCAAAGACGGTCAGTACGATGGCCAGAAAAGAAATTATCTGTCCGTTTCCGTACAACCCGAATATTCCCTACGGTGGAATGATGAAAAATTCCTGCTTAAGGTAACGTTGTTTGGAAGATACGACCAGCATGACCAGCGAAGAACGCATGCCGACATTCGTGAATTATACTGGCAAATGGTTAAAAACAATCATGAACTGTCCATTGGATTAAAAAAGATTTTTTGGGGGGTCACGGAGTCCGCACACATCGTTAACATTATTAATCAAACGGATATCGTCGAAAGCTTTGACGGTGAAGAGAAGCTGGGCCAGCCAATGATACACTATTCGTATCAAAGCACAGTGGGGACACTTGATCTCTTCTACATGCAGTACTTTCGAAAACCGACCTTCCCGGGTAGCGACGGAAGGCTGAGAACACCCTTTGTGATTACGGATGATCTGATCCGTTTCGAAAGCGACCTGGAAGAATACAGACCGGAGGCTGCCATCCGGTGGTCGCACTATATTGGGAAATTTGATCTGGGTATTTCACACTTTTACGGAACCAGCCGTCAGCCGTTATTCAATGATCTTCAGGACTTCCAACCTGTTTTTGCTGTCATCAATCAAACAGGCATCGACATACAAGCAACAACAGGGCCGGTTCTGTGGAAAGCAGAGGCCATTCACAACCGCAACGACATTCTGGATTTTACTGCATTTGCTGCAGGCTTTGAGTACACTTTCGGCAATGTAAACGGGAATGGACTTGACATCGGATTACTGAGTGAATACCTGTACGACAGCAGAGATGACCTTTCCCTCAGCAGTTTACAAAACGACCTTTTTGCCGGAGCCCGATTTGCTTTTAATAACACCCGGGATACCCAGCTATTGGCAGGTGTTATTATTGATCTTCAACGCGATACTCAGCTCGCGAGCGTAGAAGCCAATCAACGTCTGGGTGAAAGCTGGAAAATTGAGCTGGAAGGAAGGTTCTTTATAAATACCTCTGCAAAAGAATTCATTTACTTCTTAAGGGATGACAGTTTTGTCAGGATAGCGGTTAATAAATATTGGTAAACGAATCGTAA
This sequence comes from Cyclobacteriaceae bacterium, assembly GCA_036515095.1. GTDB lineage: Bacteria > Bacteroidota > Bacteroidia > Cytophagales > Cyclobacteriaceae > ZC4RG29. The sequence goes on from DATBVZ010000166.1 coordinate 15,426, forward strand.
TTGCCGATTCAGCAAATTAAATCTGGTCCAGTCGCACAAATTCATTCCTGCAGCAGCGGAAGCACATTTTAGCCGGACATTCATCTGCGAGTCAGCCCTAAGATAATCTTCACGAGAGCCCAGGTAACAAGCTCCCTGCTTTCAAGTCCAAGAGCCGCAGGGATCGAAATTATCATTCCTGACCCAACATTGGATAGAACAGGAGTTTATGTCACCGGCCTGATCAGGAATCCGGAATCCATATTCGTGGAGGCCGGGCTGATCACCTGAAAAGTAACGACTTCAGTCTTAGAAAATTGGCGACCTGTCGGATTCATTCTATTATTCCTCTTGCGAGGCCTATAGGTTTGTGGCAAAAAAAGTATGAAGCTGATCATATTTGGAGCCACCGGCACCATCGGAAAACAGTTAGTACTCCAGGCCCTGAGCCTTGGTCATCAGGTCACCGCCTTTGTACGGGCGGACAAGAGCAAACTGGCTGAATTGAACCGTGAAAACCTCAGCGTATTTGAAGGAGATGTTTTTGATCGCAAATCTGTCACGGATGCAATCGAGGGGCATGATGTCGTCTTTTGTGTGCTGGGTGCGGGTCGCAAGGGAGGCGTCCGGGCACGGGGTACACGTAACATCATTGACGCCATGGAGAAACTGGGTGTCAGGCGGTTTATCTGTCAATCCACATTGGGGGCGGGGGATAGCCGGGCCGACCTGAATTTCTTTTGGAAATACATAATGTTTGGCTGGCTCTTGAAGGAGGCCTACGAAGACCATCAGCTCCAGGAAGAATATGTAAAGCGTTCAGGTCTCGACTGGACCCTGGTGAGACCCGGGGCATTCACGGATGGTCCGGCAACCGGAAATTTCAAGCATGGTTTTGATCCCGGTGACAAGTCCATCAAACTGAAGATATCCCGCGCCGATGTAGCCATGTTTCTGCTGACGCAATTGGATTCAGATCAATACCTGAGGAAAACGCCAGGCTTGTCCTATTGAAGAATTTTCAAACTATGATACTAATTAAGATTACCCTGCTTATTACGACTTGCTTACTGGCATTAATGGCCGGTCTCTTTTACGCATACGCCTGTTCTGTAAACCTGGGGCTGGGCCGGTTATCCGACACAGAGTATTTGCGGGCCATGCAATCGATTAACCGGGCTATCCTAAATCCCTGGTTCTTTGTAAGCTTTTTTGGAACATTGATCATGATGCCGTTTAGCACCTGGTACTTTCATAAAGTTAGTGGCGCTGACCTCTCATTTTACCTCATTTTGGCGGCAACCCTTGTTTACTACGCAGGGGTTTTCGGTGTAACCGTTCTTGGAAATGTGCCGCTCAACCAGTCTTTGGACAGATTTGATATTGGCAGCGCAACTCTACAGGAAATCGATAGTAAGAGAAGGATATTTGAAATGCCCTGGAACAAGCTCAATCTCATCAGGACACTTGCTAATCTGCTTTCCCTGATACTATTCGTCGGAGGGATCATTAAGAAGTATTGATTTTATAATTCGCAAATTACGGAAACAGCCTTTCAAAGAGTCGCTTTTGCACCTCCTGAGTGCCTAATGTGCTTCTCAGTTTTGCGGAAAAACAAGACAGCAGAAATTATGGAATATCAAACTTAGCAAGCCATGAAAAATTGAGTAAGTTACTCTACAGAAAAGATGAGAACTTTCAAAACGCTATATCCTCCCGAATTAAAAGCCGTGGTGAAGAAAATCACCGTTATCACCGACGATAATCCGTTTGCGGTGCTGAATTCTATACCCTACTTTGCGGACGGGCTTCCGGGCATATACTTCCAGGAGTCGGGGCATGATATTATTCTGAATCGCAACGAAAGAAAATTGTCCCGTTTGTTCTTGTATGGTCAAACCGTTAAACCCATTACGATAAGCACGATCGGTACATTCAAGGCGATCATCGTACATTTTTTTCCTCCTGCCTTGAAGTCCCTCTATGGTATCGATGCGCATGAGCTTACCGATACCTGCATGGATTACAGTTTGCTGCCCGGCGCGGAGGCTGCTGATCTGAAAGACAGGCTCCTTGAAGAAACCAACACATCCATACAAATCAGCATACTGGTGAACGCTGTCCGCAGGTTACTCCATACCATTCGGCCCGCTACCAACGGTGAACTCTATTACGCTACGAATAGGATCTCCCGCAGCGGAGGGGCAATTTCCTTGCCGTCGTTGCAGAAAGAATTAAAGATATCGGAGCGGACTTTCCAGCGAAGATTCCTACAGCACGTTGGTATCACGCCGAGGCTGTACATGCGGATATGCAAATTTTATGCGGTACTTAACGTGCTTGAGAGCCACTCATTTCACAAGCTTACGGACCTTGCGTATGATCATGGCTTCTCCGATCAATCGCACTTCAACCGCACGTTCAAGGAATTTACAGGATACACGCCAGTAGAGTATCTTGTTCATTTTACTGAGGTGGAATTAGAGAACAAATAGAATGTTTTTTGCTGGTCTCAACCGACAAACCTTCTCCCTCAGGTCTGTTCCACGACTGTTTCAATTCTGAGATCACTCTCTTTATTTCAGGCCTTTTAATACCTAAATTATCAAGATCGTCATCCCGGATCAAGAGAACTCCTATTCACAGATCCGGTTTGTTGTCAGCAAAATACATCAAGGCAACCTGCAGGTCGTTTACACTATGTGCATTGATTTTGTGTCAAACGGCGAGTATCGGTTATTCGCTTGCTTTCGCCGTAAACAGAATAATCCCTACCGCTCCGAATGGAAACAGGTCTTTGATTTGACTCCATGAAGCTTCCAAAAAGGATGAAGCCGAAGGTTGGCAGGCCTACTTTGAAGTGATATCGCACGTATAGAACTGGTAATTTATTTTCCACGTGAACGTTTCGCCCGGGTCAACCTTCACGAGGATGAAAGGTTCGGGGCATAGGGTGGTGGCGGTCGACCAGAATGCCAGTTTTGCCAGAGCGCGGTCGCTCGTGATTCTCACTGCGGCGCCCGTCTTGTGATTTTC
>DATBVZ010000167.1:0-4171 GCA_036515095.1 Cyclobacteriaceae bacterium
GGCCTTGAGCTGCTGCGCGAGCCGACCGTACTGTTTGTCGATGAACCCACATCCGGACTTTCTTCCCGCGATTCGGAAAACATCATGGATCTCCTCAAGGAACTGTCGTTGCGGGGTAAGATGGTCTTTGTAGTGATCCACCAGCCGTCCTCCGATATATTCAAGATGTTTGATAGCCTGATCATCCTGGATTCGGGCGGTTTCCAGATCTATTACGGCAACCCCATCGAAGCGGTGATCTACTTCCGTGAAATCGTCAACGCCGCAAACAAAAGTCAGGGGGCATGCCCGGAGTGTGGCAATATCAACCCCGAACAAATATTCAACATCATTGAAACAAAGATCGTTAACGAATACGGGAGACTTACCAATTCAAGAAAGATCAGCGCGGCACAATGGTACCAGTACTTTAAGCAGCGGATTAAGGTTCCGCGGTTGCTGCACGTATCCGAAGACCTTCCGGTAATGCAGAGGATCCCCAACAAATTTCAGCAGTTCAAGGTCTTTTTTAAGCGGGATGTACTGTCCAAACAGGCCAATAAACAGTATCAGTATGTCAACCTTCTGGCTGCTCCGCTGCTTGCCTTTTTCATCGCCTTTATGGTGAAGTACTACAATGTGATCGGTAGTGAACAGCCAGCCTATACGTTTTATGAGAACGAGAACATTCCGGTCTACTTTTTTATGAGCGTTGTGGTGGCGCTCTTCCTGGGACTTACGATGAGCGCCGAGGAGATCTTTCGTGACCGCATGATCCTGAAACGGGAAAAGTTCCTCCACCTCAGCAAGGGCAGCTACCTGTCGGCCAAAATAGGAGTGATGTTCATGATATCTGCAATTCAGACCATTAGCTTTGTGGTCGTGGGAAATCTCGTGCTGGAGATACCGCTCAGCGAACTTCGTTACTGGGTTATACTTTTCACCTGTTCGTGTTTTGCCAACCTGCTTGGGTTGAACATTTCGGCATCGTTCAATTCAGCCGTCACCATTTATATATTGATCCCCATATTGATCATTCCTCAACTCCTGCTCAGCGGTGTGGTGATCGGGTTCGACAAATTCAATCCGAAAGTCAGCGAGCCAGTCGGTGTGCCCTGGATCGGCGAGATCATGGCTTCGCGCTGGGCGTTCGAAGCATACATGGTGACCCAGTTCAAAGACAATCCGTTTGAAAAGCGATTTTATGAGCTTGATAAAACGGTAGCGCTTTCGAATTACAAGAGACTTTATTACCTGCCTGCACTGGATTCCAAACTGGCCTATTGCCTCAATAACAGGCGCCACTGGGGAAACCGGAATCACCCGGAACTTGCCGGTGCGTTGCGGCTTCTTCGATCGGAGCTGGCAAATGAACTGCAACAGGTTGGTGAAGACAAACTTCCGGAAGTCAAACAGCTAGTGATCGGAGAATTTGATTCAACGGTATACCGGGCTGCATCCGACTTCCTTGCGGCATTGAAGCAGTACTATCTCAATAAGATAACCAGGGCAACCGATCGAAAAGAACAAATGGTCAGGCAAATGACGGACACGCCGGAGAAGCTGGCTGGCTACAACACACTTCGGAGACGGTACGTAAACGCCGCGGTATCCGAGGCGGTGAAAAAAACTACAACGACGGACTTCATCGTCGAATACAATGACGGACTCATCCAACGCGTATACCCGATTTACCAGGACGAACATAAACCACGCAGCCTGTTCGATTTCTCGGGCAACCTCTATCAACCCACGAAACACTTCTTTGGATATTCAATCGATACGCTTTACTTTAACCTTTCGGTAATATGGTTCATGACATTTTGTTTATTTGTTACCGCTTATTTCGATGTCTTCCCGAGAATTATTCACGCATTTGAACGACACAGAAGATACCGGAATGGGTAGGTGAAAAGCATCAAAAAAGACGGTATGACAAACTGCAATTACCTGTGGATCGGATTAATAGCCGTTGCAACCGGCTGTTCAACGGGAAGCCGATCGGATGAACAACACGCTTCGGGGACGCACGACTGGGCCGCACTGGATGAGTTTCACGTTGTTATGGCGGAAAGCTTTCATCCCTTCGCGGACTCAGGCAACCTGGAGCCCGCCAAAAGATATGCTGCGGAAATGGCTCAGCTGGCGGCCGAGTGGTCGGACTCGGAATTACCTGAAAAGGTGAATACGGAAAGCATGAAAGGGCTATTGACCCGGCTAAAACGTACAACGTCCGAATTCCGGGAGAAGGCATCCACGGCAGACGATGCGGAACTTGGATCATCGTTGCGTACGATCCACGATCTGTTCCATGAGGTTCAGGAGAGTTGGTACTCCACAGCAAACAGTCCTGCGGATGAGCATGAACACCACTGAATCGCGCCAGCGCATTACGTAAATAGGACAAGCAATGCTAAAAGTAGCCTGGTCCGGTTCCTACGTTCTTCCTCTTCCTCCCAATCATCGCTTTCCGATGAGCAAATACGAGGCGTTGCCTGAACAATTGCTGTATGAGGGTACATTGCATGGTGATAACCTGTTTGCACCGGAACCGATAGCCGATGCGCTAATTGTCCGCACGCATGAGCCGGAATACTGGTACAAGCTGAAAACGCTGTCACTGTCGCCCGGGGAATCAAGGAGGACCGGCTTTCCCGTCACCAGGCAGTTGGTGGAGCGCGAAACAATTATTGCCAACGGCACCGTTTTGTGTGCGCGATTTGCCTTGGAGCATGGAATTTCCATGAATATCGCCGGGGGCACGCATCATGCCTTTGCGGATCGGGGAGAAGGATTTTGTCTGTTGAATGACATTGCGCTTGGTGCCAGCTACCTGCTGGACAATGCGCTGGTCAGGCAGATACTTGTTGTTGACCTGGACGTGCATCAGGGTAATGGAACCGCCCGGATCTTTGCCGGCGACCCTCGCGTCTTTACATTCAGCATGCACGGCGCTAAGAATTTTCCATTGGTCAAGGAACAGTCTGACCTCGACATCGGGCTTGCGGATTTCACGGACGATACTACGTATCTCAGTACGCTCGATCTCAACCTGAAGCGCGTGCTGGATATGGTGCAACCTGATTTTATCTTTTTTCAGTCCGGCGTGGACGTTCTCGCTACGGACAGACTCGGAAGACTCAGCTTGTCGCGAGAGGGATGCAAGCAGCGGGACAGGCTTGTGCTTGAGACAGCCAAACGGAACAAGATACCTTTGGTGGCGAGCATGGGTGGGGGATACGCAGAAAATTTCAGGGACATTATTGAAGCGCACGCCAACACCTACAGGGTTGCCCAAGACATCTTTTTTTGAGTGCCCGGAGGATCAATTTAGCTCTTTTGCAGGATTGCAATCGAGGGAAATATATTTAAATTCCAACCTTGTAGTCACCACAATCCCGATCGGGCGTATGATCCTGAATATTTGCAGGTTCGGTGAAAGAGGTGACGACACGGTAGAACGAATTCTTAAACCAGCATGCAAACACCTGTAGTCACTCCTCAGGAAAAGAGAACTCTTTGGTCCGTCATTACCGCCTCATCGGTTGGAACGATGATCGAATGGTATGACTTCTACATTTTCGGAAGCCTGGCGCTGACCATCTCCACACAATTTTTCCCAAAGGAACATCCGACGGCCGCTTTTTTGTCAACCCTGGCGGCTTTTGCGGTTGGGTTTATTGTGCGCCCGTTTGGCGCCCTTGTTTTCGGCCGTCTGGGCGATATGATCGGACGCAAGCACACTTTTTTGCTCACGTTGATCCTGATGGGATCCTCCACGTTCCTGATCGGATTGATACCGTCTTACGAGACCATCGGCATTGCCGCTCCGTTCATTGTTGTTTTGTTGAGATTGCTTCAGGGTCTTGCCCTGGGTGGTGAGTATGGTGGTGCCGCCACTTACGTGGCAGAGCACGCACCTGCAGCGAAAAGGGGCTTCTACACGAGCTTTATTCAGACAACTGCTTCACTGGGGTTCTTTGTTTCGCTTGCGGTCATACTGCTGGTCAGGCTGAACCTGAGCGAAGAGGCATTTGATTCCTGGGGATGGCGCTTGCCTTTTCTTTTCAGTGTGTTCCTGGTGGCTATCTCGATCTACATCCGTCTTAAGATGAAGGAGTCACCGATGTTCTCAAAGCTTAAGGCCGAAGGAAAAGTTTCAAAGAACCCCATTCGCGAAAGTTTTGGAAAG
>DATBVZ010000168.1:0-7777 GCA_036515095.1 Cyclobacteriaceae bacterium
CTTGGTCCGGGTACCAGTTCGGGCATACCGGCATACACCATCAAAGTGAATTCAAAATTTCCCAATACCAGCATGCCAATCAAAGGTGCGATTCGAACCGAAATTTGAAGGCGGAATAAACAGTGCAACAAAAATTCCATAAAGTAAGTATGACGGGACAGTCGCCTTTTACAGGGACGTGCTGAAACCTGAAGTTCAGGAAAAGGACCCATCCGATTGCATCTGTTGAAATACTTTTGATTAGCTTCTGAATTGCGCCGACAGAAAATGAATCTATAATTTCAATATCCCTGCAGTTCGGCATCATTCTAAATTGTGATTGTTGCGTATTTACCTTAAGAGACCGGTATGTGACATTAATCACATATCAATTCTGACAAACATCAGCGGAACTTTCAGCGTTCAATTCTAAATTTCCTTCGCTATAAAGCCTTTTCCATGAAAACTTTGAAAAATTCCTTGCTACTGTTGCTGGTGGTTAGTAGCGGTGCACTATTTACGTTCTGTCAGCATGACGATGAGGAGATTATTCCTGTTAAGGGACCTGATCCAATTGTCAGGGGAACCGAAACCCTTAGTTGTACGGATTGTACCCCATTGGAGGAGAATGGCGCAAGCGCTGACTTCAATACCAGCGGCGTACCATCAGGGGTATGGTATTTCGATAAAGCGCACTCCAATGTAATGTGGGAAACACCTTACAAAGGATTTGGTTCTTTGCTCACCGGAAGATTCAATTATTTTGTTCTGAAGAGTTTGAATTTTGATGAAGCCAATCCCGGGAATATTTCCTTCGAGGGGTATATACGGCTTAATACAGTTAACACAGGCGAGCCGGGAAGAGACGCCGGATGTTTACTCGGAACCTATGGCACAGAGGCAGCCAAAACCTCCGAAGATGAGAACATTGCCACACTCAAATCTACCAGCGTTCAATACAGCACCACGGATGAAGGGTTTGTGGCTAAGGCCGATCTTACCTTTCATGGATTCACAAAGGAAGTTACCATGATCGTGTATTATGCAAAACAGTATCACGATGCTTCCGGATTTACGATGGCAGGTTTGTCTGGTGAATTTGATTTTCTCGCGCTTACTGATTTTGCAATTTCATCTACCAATATCGATGATAACGTGTCGGTGAAAATAAACACATTATTGCGTAAGAAAGATTAACTCGTGTCATGAAATGTGGATTGTACCAAAATGCTCGTGCCGGTCACACGCACAACTTCAACACCTCGCACATGAACACTGTATACCATGAAAAGACGAATTAAATACCTGGCTTTCATCCTGGCTTTGGTCATCGCATTGGCTGGGTGCTATTATGATGAAGTGGCTGTATTCGAGGGCTTGCCTAAGAATGCCAGTTTGAAGAATGACGTCCAGCCTATTTTGACTCAGAATTGTACTGCCACCGGCTGCCATGATGAAGCACCTGCACACGACCCAAGTCTCGTATCAGGCAATACATACGATGCATTAAAGGATGGCAATTACCTGAACACGGCAATACCTGCGGAGAGCAAACTTTACCTGGAAATTGCAAGCGGAAATATGCCTCCTTCCGGACCATTAACCAGCAATGAAATGAAAATTATTTTGGCATGGATCACCGAAGGAGCCAAGAACAACTAAGCTAATCCATTCCTATGAAAAAATTCAACGTACACGTTAGCAGGATCAGGCTGGTGATGCTAATGATAATTTGTTTCTTCACTTTTCCTGCTGTATTCGGTCAGGAAGAGGGGGAGGGTGATGAGGGAAATACGCCGGCACGGGCGCATTTTGAAAGTTCCTGGATCATCGATAATCAAACGGTAGTGGTTCCGGCCAAGAAAACGCTTGAATTCATGATCCAGCATCGGTTTGGTACCGTTAGCAACGGCATCACAGACCTCTGGGGTTTGTATGCGCCCAGCAATATCCGACTGGGGATAAGCTACACCCTATTTGATAATGTTGGCTTTGGTTTTCTGAGAGGACCTGTATCTATTGGGGTTGGCAGTACCAAAAACAACCGCATTCAGGATGTAAGTGTAAAGTATGGTTTTCTTCAGCAAACACGTAATAACAGGGTACCCGTGAGTATTACGTACTATGGCAACGCCGCCATGGAAACGTTAAAGCCCGAGGAAGACTTACCCAACCAGAACACTTCCGATCGGTTCTCCTACTTTCATCAGATCATTATTTCCAGAAGATTCTCACCCAAGATCAGTGTACAGGTTGCTCCAAGCGTTTCTCATTATAATGTAGTGGAACCGGAAATGTGGAATGATCACTTTGCAGTGGCCCTTGCCGGACGGTATAAATTTTCAGCACAGTCATCCGTAATAATAAATGTCGATCAGCCAATAACAGCTCATAAATTCTATAACCCACAACCCAACGTAAGTTTTGGCGTGGAGATTGCCACGAGTGCGCACGCATTCCAGGTATTTGTCACCAGTTTTAATGCTCTTGTGCCCCAACGCAATAATGTATTCAATCAGAATGATCCATGGGATGAGGGGTTTCTTGTCGGCTTTAACATTACCAGGCTATGGAGTTTCTAAAGAATATCGATGCAAGCCTCAAAAAATCGAGAAGGCGCTTCCTGATCGTCACGACATTTGCCGCGGGAAGCCTGGCTTTTATAAATAAGATATGGCCCGGCAGAAAACCTTTGGCAAAGACTACAAGGTTTTTGACTCGCGATGGCAAGCTGGTGGAAGTGGATCTATCAAGAATACCCAAAAAGAGGAATCTTGTTACAAAACAACAATTGGTTTCTTGGATATGGAAAGATCAAAAACTCTAGATCAAGTTTACCATGGACACAAATGAACCAACGAAAGCATCATCTTCAAGACGAAGGTTTTTAGAAGATGTTGTTTCCGGAAAGGAAAATCCGTTTGACTTTCTGTCGGACGAACCAGTTGAGGAGACGGGTGAAAAAGTGCAGCTTTTGTCGGTGGATGGCTATGTGGTGGAAATGGATAAAGCCTATCTCAAACCAGTGCCGGAAGTTCATTTGTCGGAGTCAGTTGATCCGCGGAGGGGAATCGAGGGCAAGAAATTTGTGATGGTGATTGATCTCGGTCGTTGTAAGAACCTGAAGCGGTGCCAGGCCTCGTGCAATAAGATGCACTTTGTGAATGAAGAGCAAAACTGGATAAAAGTATATTCAATGCAGGATGGGGAAAACACCGCTCCGTATTGGCAACCTACTACCTGCATGCACTGCGATGAACCGCCGTGCGTTAAAGTTTGTCCCGTTGACGCTACTTTTAAACGTGAGGATGGTATCGTGCTGATCGATAATGAAAGATGTATTGGTTGCCGGTTTTGCATGGCAGCCTGCCCTTATTCGACACGTGTGTTCAATTGGGCTTCACCTGTCCTTCCCAAGGCAGCTGAGTCAATGGAATACTCCCCCGAGACAAGTTGCCCGCCAAAAGTAGGAACAGTGGGAAAATGCGACTTCTGTCCGGACATGGTGCGCAAAGGCGAGCTTCCGCATTGCGTATCGGCATGCCCAAATGGTGTTTTCTATTTTGGTGATATGAATGAAGACACAATAACGAATGGTGAGGAAACCGTTCGTTTTAGCAAACTCATTCGTGATCGGTCCGGTTACCGCCTGATGGAGGATTTCGGAACGAAGCCACGCGTTTATTACTTACCTCCTGTGGATCGTTTATTTCCTTACGAGGAAGGACTGAAGAAAGAAGAATGAACATCACGTGAAATACTCATCGATCATAGTGGACCAAAAAATTGAGCGCGATCTGTTGCCTCAGCAGTTTGGGAAAGCCGGAAAAATATGGGTGACTGTATTGATCCTTATTCTATTCCTGGGATTGATCGCTTATTACCGCCAGCTGAGATTCGGTCTTAGCGTAACCGCGATGCGCGACTATGTTTCGTGGGGTATTTACATTTCGAATTTTGTTTTCTTTGTGGCCATCAGCCTGGTGGGATCATTGATCACGGCCGTATTAAGGCTCACCAACGTGAAGTGGAGTACTCCCCTTACCAGAATTGCGGAGATTATAGCCGTCTCTGCAATTGTATTTGCAGGAATCATCATTGTGGTGGATATGGGGAGACCGGACCGTATCCATTTCTTACTGCTGTATTCAAGATTGCAGTCTCCCATTACCTGGGATGTGATTGTAATTTCTACCTACCTGGTATTGAGTGTATTGTTATTGTACATTTCGCTGCTGCCTGATTTCCCTGTACTGATAAAAAATAAGGAAAAGTTAAGTTCATGGACGATCAGGATTTATACCTTTCTCGGTTCGTTTTGGAAGAATAAGCCTGAACAGGAAGCGATCCAGCGACGATCGATAAACATCCTCGTAGTTACGATCATACCCGTTGCCCTGGCCATCCATACCGTTACTTCGTGGTTGTTTGCGACTACCTATCGCCCGGGTTGGGACAGTACAAACTTCGGGGCTTATTTTGTCTCGGGGGCTTTTTTGGTTGGGGCGGGTGGCGTTGTGGTGGCCATGTATGTTTTCAGGAGGGCCTATCAATTGCAGGACTATATAACGGATAAACATTTTGACTACATGGGTAAGTTGCTGGTAATGCTGGCGCTCCTTTACCTCTATTTTAATATTAATGAGTACCTGGTGCCGGCCTATAAAATGAAGAAGCATGAGGAAGTGCATCTCACAGCCTTATTCACCGGAGATTTTGCCTGGGTGTTCTGGTCGGTTGTCGTTCTTGGAATGGTAGTTCCTATGCTGGCAATGATTTTTCCCGCCGGACGCAAGCCCCTTCCCATGTTTTGGATGGGGATCTTTGTGGTGGTGGGAGCCTGGTTCAAGCGATTCTTAATCGTATCACCTACACTACTTCATCCCATCCTGCCTATGGCCGATGTACCCGAAAGCTATAAGCACTATTTTCCTACGTGGGAAGAATGGGCAATTACATCAGGCTCGCTGGCAGGAGCATTGTTAGTGGTTACTTTTTTGGTGCGCATCTTGCCGATAGTACCTATAATGGAAAGCATTAAAGAAAAAGCAGGCGATGAGACCGCGTGAATTAGACAGGCTGATATTGAAGGTCGTTTGGACAGTCATCCTAACGAGTATGATTGTTTACAGTAATGCGCAGGACGAAAAGATTGCGCCACGCATAGACTTGACCTATTACCAGTCTGGCGACGAAGCGCCTTATGTAACTGTGCGGGTTAGAAAACGTGTTGAGCGACGATATGAGCCCATAGCAGGAATTCCGGTTGACGTTTATTTCAATGAAGAATCGGATGACGCCAGAATGGGAAGCAGTCTTACCAACCAGAAAGGTGAAGGCAAGGTAACGCTTCCCGGGACATTGAGAGCCGCGTGGAGTAATTTGCAGGAGTTCGAATTCATGGCTGTGGTCTCGTCATCTGACACGATCGAAGAAAGCTTCGAAAGCATAATCATTAAACGTGCGCGACTGCATGTGCTTGCGGACGAGGTAGAAGAAAGCAGGACGATTCGAGTAATACTGGAAGAAAAAACGGAGGATGGGTGGATCCCTGTGGAAGGTGCAGATGTGAAGGTTTTTGTAAAGAGAGATTTCGGAAGGCTTACAGTAGGCGACGACTTCTATGTTTCGGATGAGGATGGAGCAGTGGAAGCTGAGTTTGCGGAAGAATATCCCGGAGACAAGGAAGGGATGCTGACCCTGGGAGGAATGATCGAAGATCATGAGGATTATGGAAATGTAGTGGCATATACTGCGATGAAGTGGGGCGTACCTTTACAGAACGATAATTCTTTTATGGGGCGCTCGCTATGGGCAACCCGCGACAAAACACCGTGGTGGTTATTGATTTTTCCGAATCTCATTATCCTGAGTGTCTGGGGTGTGATTGTCTACCTTGTCCTTCAGATCGTTAGAATAAAAAAATTGTCAAAGAGTTAATCCAAGTGTCATGAACAAATTAAGTATTCCTGCTATGAGAAGTTACAAATCCAATCCCTATTTGCTTGCCGTTATGGCCCTGTCAGCAATCATGTTATCATTCGCTCCCGCATTTCAGCAACGACCGGAGCCGTGGCCTGCGCCGGAAAGCGCAAAAAAGTTGAAGAACCCCGTGCCAAATAACGCCGAGAACATTTCCATTGGGAAGAACCTCTACGCCAAACACTGCCGGTCCTGCCATGGTAAAACCGGAGAAGGAGATGGTACCAAAGCCGCCGAATTGGAAACGTTTCCCGGCGATTTTCTTACCGAAGAATTTCAGGCACAAACCGATGGTGAAATATACTATAAAACTACCGAAGGCCGGAAAGACATGCCGGAGTTCAAAAAGAAAATAGCCAGCGACGAAGATCGGTGGATTCTCGTTCATTACCTGCGGACCCTAAAAACCGGATAGGAAGTCAAAAGTACCTGTGATTTTTTGCAACTTTGTTACATTCTGCGTACCTCAAGGGTGGTATTGAACTGAATTTGCAATTGGGCGTGTGCGGTCTAGTTTGTTTTGCGTGAGTTACTCCTCGCACCAACAAACCCGAATGCCCTTTATCCCGATAACAAAAAAAATTCAGGTCCAAAGGAAAATAATTTTGAGAAATTCGATCATGACAACCCGGAGACATTTCGTGAAGCAATCCCTCTTTGGCGCCGGCGCCTTACTGGCACAGCCGTCATTTGATCCCCTGCCTCAGAATGCAGGCATTGAACTATCACTTGCCCAGTGGTCCCTGCACCGGGCATTATCGGCCGGCAAAATTGATAACCTCGATTTTCCTTCGATTGCCAGAAAGGATTTTGGCATTGGAGCAGTGGAGTATGTAAACCAGTTCTTCGGTGGGGATAAAATGGATTTCAGGGAAGCCGCCAGGAATACGACCTACCTTGGGGAATTGATGCAGAGAAGCCGGGATGCAGGGGTAACGAATCACCTTATTATGGTAGACAACGAGGGCTCACTGGCTGTAACGGATGATAAGGAGAGACTCGCGGCAGTGGACAACCATAAGAAGTGGATCGAGGCTGCCGGGTTTTTGAAATGCAAAACGGTACGCGTTAATCTCCATGGCGAGGGCGGATCGCTAGACAAAAAACTGGCATCCGTTGACTCGCTTTCACGTCTTGGCGATTTCGCCGGGCGCATGAACATAAATGTTGTGGTTGAAAATCACGGCAGCGATTCATCAAACGGTGCCTGGATGGCCGACGTGATGAGACAGGTGGGCAAACCGAATGTGGGTACACTACCTGATTTTGGCAATTTCTGCATCTCTCACCCCTGGGGAACGACACAGGAGGGCTGCGACCAAATGTACGACCGCTATAAAGGTTTGGAGGAACTGTTGCCCTTTGCCAAAGGGGTAAGCGCCAAAACCTACGATTTCGACAGCAACGGCGAGCAGCCCCTGATGGACTACAAAAAGCTGATTGACATTGTGAAGTCATCCGGTTTTGAAGGCTACATAGGCATCGAGTTTGAAGGGAATACCCAACCGGAGGAGGAGGGTATCCGAAAGACAAAACTGTTGCTGGAAAAATATTTGTAGAATAGGGATTTGACTACTATGCCGATCTGTTCGGCCCATCCACGGCAAAGCTTTAATCCTGAAACTCGTTGAGTTTCTGTGTGGCGTGGTCGGAGCATTGAAACCTTATTACCTGCGGTCCTATGAGATCTTTGATGATTCTGGTAGCCGGTCCTTACCGATCAGGTACAAACGACGACCCCGAACGGATCGCGGCGAATGTAGAACACATGTGCGCGGTCGCGCTGGAGCTTTACCGGATGGGACACTTACCGGTA
>DATBVZ010000169.1:0-6136 GCA_036515095.1 Cyclobacteriaceae bacterium
GGGTTCTCCGGTTATGGCACAGCGATCAATAATTCAGGGGTCGGTCACCGACGCCGCTGATGGCTCCCCGCTCATCGGGGCCAATGTTATGATCAGGTCGACAGCTAACGGAACCATCGCTGATGTTGATGGAAAGTATTCTTTGGAAGCGGACGCAAATGATGTGCTGATCGTATCATTCATCGGGTACGATTCCGAGGAAATACCGATTGGAGGCCGTACCGTTATCGATATTGCGCTGAATGTCAGTTCAACATCACTTGAAGAGATCGTGGTAGTGGGGTTTGGTGCTCAGAAAAAGGCAAATCTTTCAGGCGCGGTGGACGTGATCGACAACAAGATTCTGGAAGCCCGTCCTATCCAGAGCGTGGCGCAAGGGTTGCAGGGAACAATACCCAATCTGAATATCGATTTTCTCAGTGGCGAACCGGGAGGTACACCTAACATCAATATCCGCGGCATTAACTCGATCAATGGAGGAGAGCCCCTGATCCTGGTCGATAATGTACCGCTCGATCCAAAGGACCTGAACTTCATTGCGCCGTCGGATATCAAAAGCATAACGGTATTAAAGGATGCCGCCTCCGCAGCCATTTACGGTGCACGGGGCGCATACGGGGTGATTCTCATCACCACCAAATCCGGAATGCGCGATGGTGTCAGCATTGACTACAGCAGTAATTTCTCATGGGGGAAACCGACGGTGCTGCCAAACAAGGTAACGGATCCGTATATCTACATGCGAACGCTGGAGACGTCTACGGACAACACACCCTGGGATTATGTGAACTATACCGCTGAACAGTATGCCTGGGCGAAGGAACGGTCCGATAACCCTTCCGCTTCAGCGCCCGTCCGGATTAACCCCAATGACAATACGTTGTGGGAGTATATGGGCGACCGCGACTGGACAAAATATTTCCTCGATAATCCTACGGTTTCGCAACGGCATAACTTGTCGCTTTCCGGAAAATCGGGCAATACCAGCTACTATCTTTCAGGCGCATATGACCTCCAAAACGGGTCGCTGGAACTGGTGGAAGACAAATTTGACCGCTATTCGTTCCGCGGGAAGATAAACTTCAAACCGTATAAATGGCTATCAATAGGGAACAATACATCCGTTGCTCTGACGGATAGGACAAAGCCCTACTACCTGTCCATACCCGATCTTTACAACCTGTTTCCGACAAGCTGGGACAGAAACCCGGACGGAACATGGGCCAACAATGATGTGGGCCGGGTGGGCTCCCAGCTTACCAATGGCGGAAGAGCGAATGAGAAAGTGAATATGTTTCAAAGTACGTTCAGCGGAGAGCTTTCGTTCCTTGAACAAATGCTTCGCGTAAATGCTGACTTTACGGTTCGTCGCGACAACGCAAACTTCAACAGGTTTCAAACAAAATATCCCATCGGATTCGGTCCCGATGATGTTCGCGAGGAGGGAAACAACACCGCTTATCGTGATGCCATGTTCCTGTCGTACTATGTATTCAATACCTATGCGACATTGGAGAAAACGTTGCACGAAAGACACTACCTCAATGCGATCATCGGGTATAACCAGGAATTCAGCCGCATTGAGGAGTCCGGGATTGAACGCAGCGGTGTAATTTCGCCATCGCTGCCCTCCATTGATCTCGCTACAGGAACCCCGGTTGTATATGATGACGTTTCCAGCTGGGCAATACGCGGCGCGTTTTATCGCTTGAACTATATCTACAACAACCGGTATATTCTGGAATTTAACGGCCGGTATGATGGCTCCTCAAAGTTCCCGAAAGACAAACGCTTCGGATTCTTCCCTTCGGTTTCGGCGGCATGGAAGGTGGACGAAGAAAATTTCTGGGAACCCGTCAGCGGGGTAGTCAATTCGTTTAAAATCCGGGCATCCTACGGCTCACTCGGGAATCAATCGGAGGTACCTGAGTACGGATATGTTGAAACGATGCTGAATGGTCCTGCTGAGTATCTGATCGGAGGGAGTTTGCCGCAGATGATCTCATCGCCAAACCCGGTTTCCGCGAACTACACCTGGGAGAAGGTTTATTCACGAAACATTGGCGTTGATATTGGATTTCTTGAGCAACGGATAAGCGCTTCACTGGATGTATACAGGCGCGACACAAAAGACATGCTCACTCAAGGCAAAGAATTGCCGGGCACTTTCGGGGCGCCGGAACCGTCTGAGAATGCTGCCGATCTGAAGACGCAGGGCTGGGAATTGTCGCTGGGTTACGACAACGAATTTTCGGTGGCGGCAAAGCCGTTGCACCTCAGTGCGAGGCTTATCTTCTCGGATAGCCGTACCCATATCACCCGTTTTGACAATCCCAACAGGAGCCTGACGCAATATTACGACGGAAAAGAACTGGGTGAGATCTGGGGACTGAGGAGCGACGGTTTGTTTGAGACCCAGGAAGAGATCAATGCCCTCGACGAAACTTCCATAATTCCCTGGGGCGCACTCAATATTGTTCCGGGCTGGCCCAAATACCAGGATCTGGATGGCAACAGCATTATTGAAAAGGGATCAACGGTTGATGATCCAAAGGATCTGGCCGTAATCGGAAATATTACGCCGCGAATGCGCTTTGGGATAAACCTGAGCGCGGAATGGAATGGTTTCGACTTCCGGGTTTTCCTGCAGGGCGTCGGCAAGATGGACTACTACCCCCTGCACTATCTCTATTGGGGATACTATCAGCAGCCCTACGCCGGCGGATACGAACACCTGATGGACTTCTACCGCGCGACGGGCGACAGCGAAGTTTTGCGTGCCCAGCACGCGCAGTCATACCTTGACGCCGGGCTCGCTGACGCTAACACGGATGCCAGGTATCCGGTGTTGCAGGCGTGGTTGGCGGACCGAAACCTTGGCGAGCGAATTGATCAGGCCCAGGGACTGGGGATACCCCAGACCGGCTACCTGCTCGACGGGTCGTATCTGCGACTGAAGAATCTTACGATCGGGTATTCATTGCCTCACTCACTGCTCGAACGCCTTCATCTTAACCGGTTGCGTGTCTATGTAAGTGGCGAGAATCTCACGGAATGGTCACAGGTGAAGGATTATTTTGATCCCGAAGCAATCACCGACAATGTTGACAAAGTAGATCCGTCCAAAGAAACAGGCACGGGCTGGGGATACGCCTATCCTTTTCAAAGACGATATTCCTTCGGTATAGAACTTCAATTCTGAAAACTCCCAACGAATCATGACCATGAAAAAATACATAACCTTGCTTTTCGTCGTCCTGCTGGGTTCCCAGTCGTGCAACGATGATTTTCTGGAACGTTTCCCCGAAACCGATATTTCCAAGGAGAATTTCTTCAACAGCCGGGAAGATCTGGACACGTATGTTTACAGCCTGTATGATTTTCCCTCTTTTGACATTTACGTGGGAGACCATTCTACTGACAATGCGGCAACAACGGGATCCACAGAGATCAAGAATATGATGATAGGAACGCCCAGCGCCTCCACCATTACAGCGGGCTGGGACTGGGATCAATTGAGAAAAGTGAATTTCTTTCTGGAAAACTTTGACAAGGCGCAGGTGGACGAGGCTACCAGGGATCACTACGAGGGACTGGGGCGCTTTTTCAGGGCGAAGTTCTACATGAATAAGGTAATGCGGTATTCCGATGTTCCCTGGTACGACAAAACCCTTACGACCGACGATCCGGATATATTCAAGCCCAGGGACTCCCGTACGGTAGTGGTAGACCGCATTTTCGAGGATTATGCCTTTGCCCGGGAGCATGTACAGGAGGACGATCGGACGGGTGCCGTGAACAGGTGGGTGGTCATGGCCTATATGGCACGGCATGCATTGCACGAAGGCACGTTCAGGAAGTATCACCCTGAACTTTCGCTCCAAAATACGGCCGACAATTACCTGCAGCTCGCGCGAGACGTGGCAAAAGAGATCATGGATCAAGGTGGATTTTCATTGCATTCAACAGGGAACCCGATGAGTGACTATGGTAACCTGTTTACCAGTACAGACCTCTCGGGCAATCCGGAAGTCATCCTGGGAAGGTATTTTCAAAACGAAATGCTGAACAGTGGCTGGTGGGCATACTTGTTCGGTAATTACGAGGTGAATCCAGGCAGGGATTTGCTCCAGGCCTACCTGATGGCAGACGGGAGTGCCTATACGAGCCAACCGGGTTATGGGTCAAAGCAGTTTGTAGAGGAATTCGAGGATCGCGATCCGCGCCTCTACCAGACCTATGCTTTTCCCGGTTGGGAACTCATAAATACTTCAACCTATGCGCAGGGTGCGGGGATTTATGTGCAGCAGCTCACAAAGAATTTTTCAGGATACCATCAGATCAAAGGATTTGTCAACGACCCCGACGCTACGGTGCAGAATAACACGGACTTTCCCATCGTCCGGTTCGCCGAAGTGTTGCTGATCTATGCCGAGGCCCGGGCAGAACTGGGTGAACTTACGCAGGAAGACCTGGATGTATCCGTCAACCGGACCCGTGAGCGTGCCGGGATGCCATCCCTTTCAATTAACCCCGCGGCAGATCCTGTTTTGCTTGCGCGGTACCCGAATGTAACCGGACCGCAGGCGAACGTATTGCTGGAGATCAGACGCGAGCGGAGAGTGGAACTGGCGCTGGAAGGATTTCGGTTTGACGATCTCATGCGGTGGCACGCCGGCAAACTGATTGAGAAGGAGCCGGAAGGAATGTACTTCCCGGGATTGGGCAAATACGATCTTACCGGTGATGGCATAGATGATATTATTCTCATTGACAACGCCGAATCGATACCCGCCGAGGAAGACAAGGAAGCGAATTCGTTGGGCAAAAAACTCATCTATTACCGCGTGGGTCCTCAGGGCAGCGATGCCTCCTTCTATCTTTCCAACGGTACAAGCGGCACCCTGGTGACCGATCCCGAACGAGGAATCTTTGTGGAGTCCAAGTATTACTACAGGCCCGTGCCGCAACCGGAAATAGTGCTGAACCCTAACCTGACACAGATCTTTGACTGGTAGCAGAGCAACGCATAAGGTTGAAAAAGAGGATGAGCTGGCGTTTGCCCGCATATTCCTTGATGCAGTAAAATATTTGCATATTTGTTTGACTAATGTCAGACTACCAGTCGCTGTTGGAATACAAAGATATTATTATCGATATCCGAAAGATTGTGCGGTCGATCAATCTTGAATCGAAACGCATATTGAAAGATTTTGGGATTAGTATTCCGCAGTTACTTTGCTTGAGTTACCTGGAGAAGCAGGACAGGTATCAATCCACACACAAAGAACTCACTGAGTATCTCAATCTCAATTCAAGCACAGTTACCGGGATCATTAACAGACTGGAAAAGAAGGGCTACATCGCCCGGTTACCCAAACAAGGGGATAAACGAATAACCTACCTGACGCTTACATCAAGCGGAGCAAAGGTATTGGATAAGACGCCTGACCTTTTGCACGAAAAGCTTTCCAGGAGCCTGGCTAAACTTTCACTGGGTGAGGTTCAGCAACTGAAGAAGTCGCTGGCCATATTGATTGCGGCCCTGGAAATTCAGGAAGTTGACGCATCGCCCCTATTGGTCATAGAGGAGCCCATTTCACCGGAAGAATGAAAAACGGTATCCGTTCGGATAGTTCCTGCACGACATAAAACATCCTGATTACTTATGCTGTTGTCATTTTTTGCCGTATTTGGCTATCATTTTAAATATTTTTTACTAATTATGTTGTATAGAACATAATCAATTCAAATGTTATGCTTATGAGCAAGAGGGGGGATCAAACGCTATACAACCAAATCGTCCATTCGGTAGTGGGCCATCTCAGGCAGAGTGGTTTTTCCAAAGTGAAGGCCAACTGTCCGGAATACACGGCTCCGGGAAAGGTTAAATGGGATGAGAATGATGAAGGTGTTGTTCCGGACATTGTAGGGGAGCGTGAAGGCTCCGTATATGTTTTTGAAATTGAGACCGGCAAGGTTTTGGAACCGGAAGCAGTTAAAAATCGCTGGCATTTACTATCTGTTCATGCCAGACGGTTTAATGGTAAGTTTTACCTGGTCACTCCGGAGAATACGGCTGATAGCCTGCAGGAAGTGGCAGATGAGTTGGATCTGCGACCGGAATTTCTGCGGC
>DATBVZ010000170.1:0-3145 GCA_036515095.1 Cyclobacteriaceae bacterium
AAGGGAACATCAAGGGACGATCTCAGTAGACGGGCAACCCTCACCGGATCCGGCAGGCAGGAGAAAATTGCTGGGGTACGTGCCGCAGCATCCCTATATTATGGATGGCTCGGTTCTGGAGAACATTGCGTTTGGTGTACCTGAAACGGATGTCGACCTTGAAAAGGTTGCGCGACTTGTGCGCGGAATGGATCTTGAAAGCTGGGTGGCATCGTTGCCCGAAGGTCTCCATGCCCGCATCGGCGAAAAAGGGGCGAAGATCTCAGGCGGACAAAGGCAGCGGCTGGCAATTGCCCGTACCCTTTATCAGGAGCCTGAAATTCTCCTCCTGGATGAAGTGACCAATCAGCTCGATCCGCAGACAGAAAAAGAGGTGATTACGACATTGCTAAATCTCGCAGACCAAAACAGAACGATACTGATGATCACGCATCATCCGGAATTGCTGAAGAAGTTTGAGACGGTGTATGAGCTGGTTGGGGGTGTGCTGGACAAAGTACAGGAAAGTACCTTTCAATCGGCGGAATAGTCATGATAAAAGAGAGTGCACTTGTCAGTGTAATTATTCCCACCTACAACAGGGCGCATTTGATTGGTGAAACACTACAGAGCGTTTTGAGCCAAACATATTCTCATTGGGAATTACTGATCATTGATGATGGGTCAACGGACAAAACCCAATCTGCCATAGCCAAATATGCTGATAGTCGTATTCACTATTTCAGATTTGAACACTCGGGGTTTATTGGGAAGATCAAAAACTACGGGATAAGAAAATCGAAAGGAGATCTCATTGCTTTCCTCGATTCGGACGACATCTGGAGAGCCGACAAGCTTGAATTCCAGGTAGCCTTATTTGACAAACACCCGGAGGCAGCATTCATTTTCAGCAACGGCGATCAATTCGGAGAAGGGGCCATAATGCCGCCAGAAAAAGAAGAACTATATGTAGGAAATGTTTTTCTTCCTATGCTTGTGCAGAGTCGGTTTTGTTTCTTCACGCCTTCCCTCATTTTCAGAAAAGAAGTGATTGATGAGATTGGGCTACTTGATGAAAAAATCAGTACGACCCGGGATATTCATTTCTTTTATCGAATGAGTCATAAATATACTGGCATTTTTACTAATCAGAGGCTTGTAAAAATAAGGAAGCACAGTCAGAACACTTCAGCGATGGCAAATGTGGAATCCCACCATAACTACCTTACTATGTTAAAAGAGTTCCACATTGATGGAATTATTTCAACAACTAACTTTCGAAAACTGAGCAGCATTTGCTATTACAAGCTCGGTCTTGTACACTATCATAACAGAAACGCGCCTCGCGCATTCCGGAGTTTCCTTAAGTATATTCTAGTCGTTCCCTGGCATTGGAAAGGGTGGGCACGTATGCTGCAGGTCTCGTGGCGGGGATTGGCAACTGTTGTAAAGGGTGCACCCAGATTCCCCCAAAGCTAATCGGTTGAATTTTCCCGATTGTGTGTTTATGCGCTTGCCACTTACATACCATTCGTCCTTCTTCCGGGACTCACGAACTATTTCGCAAAACTGCTGCAGCAGCGTGAGCAGGCCGGAAGCAAGCCTCCATATTCGGTGACTTTTTTTCTGAACTGCGCATTAACAGCCGAGTTCCATATGTCCTTTAGATTCTCCTCATACAAATTCCCGATCTTCAAATTATAGCATCGTCCATGCGCAGGGATGACATCACCGTTTGATTTTATCATCATATTTGAGAAAATGTCCATGCACCTTCTTCCTATAAAGATCTCCGGCTCAAGATAATACTGCTGCAGCCGCTCCAGGGATTCGAGTTCAGGGAAAAACCGTACTGGAAAATTCCATTTTCTGCGTTTCACTTCCTTTACCTCCTGCCACAGGCGAACCGCGTCGATGGATTCATTTTTCGTATCTGTTATGTTGGATGCTGTGGATGGGTAAAGCGTGCCAAAAGCCTCATTGTGCCGGTCGGCAAGGTACTGTGGCGTAAAATTGGAATGCATCAATCCGACACGATGAAGCCTTAAAGGGTTCAAATGCTCCAAAAAGCGTATCAGATGACCCACATTCCATTCCGTAATTACACAGTAAACACTTATCTGAATTTTGCTGTTCCGGGAGATCAGCAACTCCATCCCTTCTACCGCCTTTGAAAAGGAATGTTCGTTTCCTCGTATAAAGTTATGCACTTCCGGAGGTCCGTCCAGTGAGATGTTGAGCTCTCTCAAACCAGCCTCGTCCAGGACTTGTGACCATCGTTTAAGACCGAGGCCGTTTGTGGTAAGGGAGGTAAACATTTTCTTTTCCCTGGCGTATTCAAGGGACTCCGCCAGGTGCGTATAGATCAATGGCTCCGTAAAAGCATAGCCAAGCCTTACATCCGGAAAATGCTGCGCCGCCTGATCCACAATTCTTCTGAACAAATCCATCGGCATGTGAACCGGCTTGCTCCCCATCAGGTTTTCAAAAAAATTGCTTTGTGTATAACTTACCCCCACGTCACACATCTTGCAGTGCAGGTTGCATGTATTGTTAACACCCAAAACCAGCCACTTCGGCGATTGAAAAATGTGCTGTGGATAGTATATGGCGTTAAGTTTCCGCAGCCGGTTAGAAACTCGTTCAAGCATAACTGCACTAAGCTACGAAGAATCAAATTATCAAAAGTAAAAGTGTGACCTTTATCAACCCTGCTGAATTCCCAAAAATTGCAGATTGATCATGCGAGCAGATTGAGCACGTGCATTTACACGGGCAAAATTCACTATTATTGGAAGATTCTTTTGGGTCAGGAATTAATGGCAGGCAGCAATTTCAATACGCTACTAATTGTATCTCCCGGGTTTCCCAGGGATGAAAATGACACCGCATGCCTTCCGGCTCAACAGGCATTTGTAAAGTCCCTGAATCGGGTTTCTCCTGATTTGAGAATTATAATAGTTGCCCTTCAGTATCCCCCTCATGAAAATGAGTACCGTTGGTTCGGCCATCTGGTGATCCCTTTCAACAGCACCAGGTACGGCAGGATTTTGCGACCCCTGCTATGGAAGAGAATATTCAGGCGGCTGGATCGGATCGACCTCTCCGGGGAAACCCGAATACTGAGTTTCTGGTATATGGAAACCGCCCTTGTTGGTAAGCGCTA
>DATBVZ010000171.1:0-3629 GCA_036515095.1 Cyclobacteriaceae bacterium
AGTTGTAATACAACCTTCCCTTATCGTCGTGGCTCAAGCCCCATTGTCCCCGGAATTCAGTGCTGTCGCGTAGCCACTTACCATCAACCAGCCGGTACCGCAACCTGGACTTGGCGTTATAATACCAATTGTCAACACCCCGCCACAGACCGTTGCCGGAGTGCTCCACCAGGGGGCCACCGGCATAGTCCGGATCGATCAATATCCTGGTGTCAGCCCTGAGGTCACCGTCCGGATCCTGGGTAAGCCATAGCGCCTGGTTTTCCACCAGCAGTGCTCCGCCTGCCACCAGCGCCAGCGCACGGGGCAAAATCAGGCTATCAATATAAATGGTGCTTGCATCCATCTGCCCGTCCCCGTTCCGGTCTTCAAGTACGGATACACGGCCAACGCGTTCCCCTTCACCTGCTCCATCGATGTCGGGCATGAACCCACGCATTTCGACCACCCACAGGCGCCCGTCTTCATCAAAGGTGATGACCACCGGATCCTCCACAAGGGGCTCGCAGGCAACCAATTGAATGGTTAGCCCGGGTTCAATCTCAAAGGTAGCAAGCTCTTCCTGAGGTGTTTTAGCTG
This sequence comes from Cyclobacteriaceae bacterium, assembly GCA_036515095.1. Classification (GTDB taxonomy): domain Bacteria; phylum Bacteroidota; class Bacteroidia; order Cytophagales; family Cyclobacteriaceae; genus ZC4RG29. The sequence continues at coordinate 580 of DATBVZ010000171.1, forward strand.
GTGACGGGCCTTCGTCCCTGCAGGCCGCCAAGAACAACAACGCAACGCCGCACAGCAGGAATGTGCAGCAGCAGGCTGACGGGCGTAGGTTATGGCCAGCACACGCAGACAACAATGCCGTCGTTATACCGTTTCGGGATGCGGGTGCTTCCACGGCTGGCGGTAGGGTCGTTCAAGAAGCTTGCTCACCTCCGGGTCTCCGACGATTTGACCCTTCTTCGGATCAAATACTATGGGTCGCCCGGTTTCCATTGACAGGTTGGCCAGGATACAGGAGGCGGTGGAGATGTGCCCTTCCTCGATATCAGCGACGGGTCTGCCACCCTTGTCAATCGCGTTAAGGAAATCGAGCATATGCAATCTTGTTGCCGGAGCTGCATTCAACTCAATACGATCTTCTGCGAGATCCTCGGGGTACTTCTCCTTTTCGTAAACAACGTCCTTGTGGATCTTTTCACCGTCACCCTGTGGCACAAAATCACATTTCATGGTACTGGCGTACAAGGTTCCTTTTTCACCGTATAGTGTAAGCGACCAGGGATAATCGGGGTTTGCCGGCGTACCCCACGTGCGATGCTGCCACACACAGTTGAGTTCGTCGTATTCGAAAGTGGCCACCTGCGTATCCGCGATGTTTGACTTGGCTTCCTTTTGAACGTAGATCCCGCCGGTGGAAGTGATCCGCTTTGGCCATCCCAGTTTAAGCATCCAACGCACCGTATCGAGCATATGCACACACATGTCACCCATGATGCCGTTGCCGTATTCGTTGAATGCTCGCCACCAGCGGATGTGAGGGAGCCCATCGTAAGGGCGCAACGGCGCAGGGCCTGTCCACATTTCATAATCCAGGAAATCAGGCACCGGCTGAAGCGGCGGATTACTGCTATTGCGCATGTGGAAGTAGCAGCACATTTCCACGTGTGAGATCTTGCCCAGCATGCCTGCCTCCACAATGTTCTTCTTGGCATCAATAAGGTGCGGCGTGCTCTTTCTCTGTGTGCCAACCTGGACAACGCGGTTATACTTACGGGCCGCTGCCACCATTGCTGCGCCCTCAACAACATCTACGCTAATCGGCTTTTGAACATAGACATGCGCTCCGGCTTTCAACGCGTCAATGGTCTGCAGGGCATGCCAGTGATCCGGTGTTCCGATGATGACCATATCCAGTTCATTTTCGGCCAGGAGTTTTCTGTAGTCGTTGTATTGGCGTGGGGTCTTTCCCGATTTCTGTCGCTGGCTCACAAGCTTGGCTGCCTCTGAAAGCTGATTCCGGTCCGGATCACAGAGCGCCAGGACCTCTACAGGCGCGACCTGGATCAGCCGGAACAAATCGTTCTTCCCGTACCACCCCGTACCAATAAGGGCTACCCGGAGGGTCTTGGGTGGATTGATTATGTCAAGTCCATGGGCACCAAATGCGCCCAATGCCAGTGACGCGGTAGCTCCCTGCAGGAAGCGCCTGCGGTTTATGTTGAAGTCGTACATGGTCGGTTGCTCTTAGGTTGAAGGTAAACTTGTAATGAACTAAAGTATGACTTCTAAACCTCAGGAGCAACCCTGTTTTTTTGTAATGCACCCCTCCTTCGCTCGATGGTTACTTGGGACAAGTTTGGAATAAGGTTCACGTTTGTCCACGTACATAACTTGTCGAGCTACGGCGGACAAGGCCCTCCTTCGCTCGATGGTTACTTGGGACAAGTTTGGAATAAGGCTCACGTTTGTCCACGTACATAACTTGTCGAGTTACGGCGGACAAGGCAGAGGTGACCTACGGTAGTCCCGGAGGAAAGTCAAAAGGAGGGAAGAAGGTATAAGGGTATATGGGTGTAAAGGCAGATAGTGTATAGGTCTTCAATTCTTCAATTCTTCAACCTTATTCACCCTCCTCCCCATTTCTTTTTCCAGAAGTTGTCGGCTGACTCCTTGTATTTCCGCTCGTTCTTGTTCCACAGCAGCATTGTATTGTTGCCGTTGAAATTTGAGAACAGGTAAAGCTTTCCGCCAACAATCTTGTAGGTAACAGGACTCACCCTTTCGCGGCGCGCATCCTGTGCCATGGAGTACGCACACCAGCCACCGTAGGCGGGCTCATATTTTGCGGGTGACTTTTTAAATTCCGCCCGGTTTGCCTCGCTGGAAAAATAGTACATGATTCCCTGGTGGGTATACGAAAAATTCGAGCTTCCCTTCACCGGCTTGCTACCCTTGAAGTAGCTTACCGGATCAAACTCCTTCAATGCCAAATAATTGTCATGGTTGTAGTTTCGTCGCCTCAATGCAGTCTCGTTCTGCGCAAAGGCGCTGATGCAAAAACATATCGCCAGTATGGAAATAACAGCTTTCATAGGTTTGATGCTAACGTGTGACGTAACTAAACGGGTGATGGTTCACCCGAATTTGATATTCAAAGATAAAAGCCTTCCGGCCAGATTGTGTTCGTGTTTACCGACCATCCGGTCGCGTTGTCGGGAAGAACCCGGATTCCCGGCGATCGGGGTGTTGGAAACGCACCTGTCCCATAGGTCAGGATCGTAATATTCCGATCCGTTGTGTTAAATGAATTGCGGAATTCGTCTTCGCGGGGTAACTTAAATTTAATCCGGTGGTGCGGGCCTTTTGTCATACGCTTCATTAACTTTAATGCCAGTCAACACAGTCATGTTCTTATGCAGAGGATAACCGGGTTCGCATTCATTGTTATTGTTCTGGGTTCAGCCTGTTCCGGGCGGGCAGACAGGGCGTCCATACACATCGAGCCCACGACAGGCCCCACGCCGTATTCCGGTCTGAATGCAAATAATGATGTTGAAAACTTTCAGTTTGCTATTGTCACTGACCGAACGGGAGGCCACAGACCGGGTGTGTTTCTGGACGGAATCCAGAAGATCAATCTCCTGCAACCGGAGTTTGTGATGAGCGTAGGCGACCTGATCGAAGGATATACAGAAGATACGGAGGAGCTTGACCGGCAGTGGAACGAGTTTAATGGTTTTATTGATTCGCTCAAGGCGCCTTTCTTCTATGTTCCCGGAAATCACGATATC
>DATBVZ010000172.1:0-5775 GCA_036515095.1 Cyclobacteriaceae bacterium
TGATTTTACTGCCGGACTGCTGAGTCCCGGATTTGATTTCGGCACGTATCCGAAACCAAGAACACTTCTGCTCGGCGCCCAAATCAGCTTTTAATTATACATCCCATGAACATCAACGTATTCCATATGAAAAACAGTACGATCATTCTGCTTTTCCTGCTTACCGCCGGTTGTGCGGACAAGCTGGAGCAGGTCAATCCTAACCGGTTGTCGCCCGAAGGATACTACAAGACAGAGGCCCAGGCGGTGGCGGCTATTGATGCGGTCTATAACGCCCTGATCATTGACGGTGCCTATAACAGGATGACTCCGGTAATCAACGATGGCAGATCCGACGAACTCATGTGCCGGAGTCCCTGGGATGCGTTGACCACCATCAGTACATTTAACCTTCGCGCAACCTATGATGTGAACGGCTTTGCCTGGAACGCATACTACCAGTTGATATACAGGGCTAACCAGGTGCTGGAAAATGTTCCGCCCATAGAAATGGACGAAGCGTTGAAAGACAGGGTACTGGGACAGGCATATTTCCTCAGGGGATTTGCTCACCTTAACCTTACCTTATTGTACGACATTGTACCCATCGTAACGGAAGTACCAAAAGACAATGATGCGTACTACCCGGCCACGGCTACCAGGGAAGAGTTATGGAATCAGATCAGGAGTGATCTTTCGACAGCCAAGGACATGCTCCCGGTTTCCTATTCATCCGTGAGCGGTCCCGATCAAAATCAGAATGCGCGGGCGACAAAGGGAGCCGCCGCCGCATTGCTGGGAAAGGTTCACCTTTATAACCAGGACTTTCAGGGAGCAGCCACGGAATTTGAAGAAGTGATTGGCATGGGCTACAGCCTCGCTGCCAACTACAAGGACAATTTCACCGATAATCCGGACATCGAGAACGCCAATCCCGAAACCATATTCAGCGTGATATTTACTACCAGTACAGCGCCAACACTCAATTGGGGAGGCGATCCCGATGCCACCTGGCGCCAGTTCACGGCGGTTTCACCCACCTATGGTGCGCCGGGAAAAGGATTCTTCGATTTCTTCCCCTCACCCTGGCTCTATAATGAGATGAGGCTTGAACGAACGGTCGATGATAAACTGGACCCGCGTTTTCATGCTACCATCCTTGCCTATGAGCCGGATGAAGGTTATGCAATGTCCTACCTCGAACCATGGCCGTATGCTCCGGGCGACTACTATATCAAAAAGTATACGAACGCTGACCTCGGCAAGCCCGACGAAAACGGCTTTAACTCCGGGATAAACTACAACGTGGTCAGGCTTGCGGATGTTTATCTTATGTACGCCGAGTGCCAGAACGAATTGAATAACCGGACGCTTGCGGCGGAATACATTCAGAAGGTCAGGGACAGGGCCAACCTACCCGACAGTGAGGCGGAGTTTGCGGCTATGACGCAGGAAGAAATGCGCGATCAGTTTGCCCATGAACGGGTGATTGAGCTGGCCATAGAAGGTTCCCGGATCTACGATATCATCCGGTGGGGATGGTTGCAGGATCCCGGCAAACTGGCAATGTTGAAATCACATGATTCTGAATTCAATAACTATGTTTCCGGCAATGAGTATTTGAAGATACCGCAGGGGGAACTCGACCTCAACGAAAACCTCTTACCGAATTCAGCAAACTGATATGTAAAGAAAAACCTGGTATCTGTTTTATCTTAGCATAGGCTCGATGAGGGCCTATGCTTTTTAAGAAAATTACCCGTTTGGAATGATAACATACCGCAAATCAACCGCCATCAATGATGACCTGGGACATTCAATGACTTTATTACTAAAGGAAGCTCGGTTGAAATGAGTAGGCTGTTCAGACATGCAGGATTTCTGTTATCCATGATCCTTTTCCTGGGTTCGGTTGCATGCAAGGATGATGCGGGCAAGGTGGCGCCCCCCCCAGCACCCTGGCCGCCGGATACGGAAGATCCTCCGTTTATTATTGACAACATCAACGACACCTACCCTGACGTTGCGCCGTTCGAATCCTATCCAAAGTGGGGGCCTTACAATGTGCACGATCCCACCATCATTAAAGACGGCGAGTATTTCTATTGCTATAACACTGACGTCGGCTTTGGAATTGATGTCCGACTGGGTATCCAGATACGCAAATCCAAAGACCTGGTGGATTGGAAATTTACCGGCTGGGTGTTCAATAAGCTTCCCGACATGGGTGCCGCCTACATCAAACAGGCAGGCGGTACGCCGTTCAACGCGTTGTGGGCGCCCTATATCATGAAGGCGGGCGGCGAATTCAGGCTCTACTATTCTCTTTCTTCCCCGACACCGCGACTAAGTGTTATCGGACTCGCGACATCGGATTCCCCGGAAGGACCATGGACGGAACGGGGGATCGTTGTCCGGTCGGCAGATGACAATTCTGTTCATACCAACGCGATCGACCCTTCCGTGGTGGTTGGCAAAGACGGGCGGCACTGGATTTACTACGGCTCTGCATGGGACGGTATCTATTTGCTGGAACTGGACCCGGTCACAGGATTGGCAAAGACAGAGCTTGCACGCGGGAACCGGATCGCGCAGCGTGGCTTTACCGGCAACACAATAAATGGAAACATTGAGGGTGCGGAGATCATCTACAACCAGGAACAGGATAAGTACTATCTGTTCATTGCTTACGACTGGCTCCAGACCAAATACAACGTTAGAGTAGGAAGAGGTGATTCCCCCGAAGGGCCTTTTTACGATTTCAACGGCGTGGACCTCAACACTGAAGAAGACAACATCCCGATGATCCTGGCGCCCTACCAATTCATGGGACACGGCGGATGGCAGGGGACCGGTCATTGCGCTGTCTTTGAAGATGGCGGACAATATTATATGGCGCACCAGGGACGTCCCGGAGTCAACAGTTTCTATATGGTGCTCCATGTCCGCAAAATGTTCTGGATGGACAGCGGATGGCCAGTCGTCTCCCCGGAACGATATGCGGCCACAGAACAAAGTGCAGTTACCCCAGCCGATATAGCAGGTACCTGGGAGCAGGTTGTACTGAATTACCAGGTTGTGCCCGGTTATGCCGACGAACAGGTATCACCGAATTTCCAACTGGCTCTTCCCCTGCAACTTGATGCCGGCGGTACAATCAACGGGGATCCTATGAACCATTGGACCTATACCGCGCCTGATCTGACACTGGATTTCACCGATGCTACCTATACCGCCAGGGTGGAACGCGGCAGGGATTGGGAAAACAAAAAAGAATGTCTTGTATTCAGCGGCCTCAGTGAAACCGGAAAGGCTATCTGGGGTAAAAAATAGTCTTGTAAAAACTTATATTGACCTATGCGTAGATCCATTTCATACTCCTGCCTGGTTATTGCTGCGTCAGTTTTCCCGTTTTCATTTACGGCGTATGCACAATCTCCGCGTGTGTTGACGGTCCGGGCCGATAAACCCGCCACAGCGGTTCAGCCCACCATGTGGGGTATCTTTTTCGAGGATATCAACTTTGCAGCAGACGGCGGATTATATGCCGAGCTTATCAAGAACCGTTCGTTTGAGTTTGCCAATCCTAAAATGGGCTGGCAGGAACACAAGAGTGACCGGTTTTCGATGAACCGTGAGTCGGGTTACATGACCATCATGAACAGGGCAGGCGGCGAGGATGTTGCCAATCCGAGGTTTGCACGGGTGACCACGATGTCGGACATCGGTTATGGATTCACGAACGAGGGATTTCGTAGCATGGGTATTAAGGAAGGGGCACAGTACAATTTTTCGGTTTTGGCGAGCCAGCACGGGGGCGGCGGGGTTGCCCTGCGCGTGGAACTCGTTGACGGGAAGGGGAAGTCATTGGGTACAACGATCGTAAAGCCGGAAGGCAGCGAATGGAAAAAATATTCGGCTGCAATCACAGCCACCGCAACGGAGCCGAAAGCAAGGCTCACTATCTGGTTTGAAGGAAAGGGTACCGTTGATCTGGACATGATATCCCTTTTTCCTAGCGATACCTGGAAGCAACGACCGAATGGAATGCGGGCTGATCTTGTGCAATTGCTCGCTGATCTAAAGCCCGGATTCCTGCGTTTTCCGGGAGGCTGTATCGTTGAAGGCAGGGACCTCGCCACACGGTATCAATGGAAGAAAACGGTAGGCAGGTTGGAAGACCGGCACATGATCGTTAACCGGTGGAATACGGAATTCAACCACAGGCCCGCACCGGACTATTTTCAATCGTTCGGGATTGGCTTTTTTGAATACTTCCAGCTTGCAGAAGATATTGGCGCGGAGCCACTTCCGATCCTGAGCTGCGGAATGGCGTGTCAGTTCAATACGGGTGAAGTAGTACCGGTCAATCAACTGGATCCCTATGTCCGGGACGCACTTGACCTGATCGAGTTTGCCAACGGAGCCGCTGATACGCCATGGGGCAAGGTGCGCGCCGGCATGGGACATCCGCAGCCCTTTAACCTGAAATTTATTGGTGTGGGAAATGAGCAGTGGGGGCCGGGTTATATTGAACGCTACAAGATCTTTGACCAGGCAATCAAGGCAAAGTACCCTGACGTTACAATCGTATCCGGAAGCGGACCATTCCCCGACGGTGAAATGTTTGATTATGCATGGGAGGAGCTGAAAGAGCTGAAGGCCGGTGTGGTGGATGAACACTACTATCGTAGTCCGCAATGGTTTCTTGAAAATGCAACACGGTACGATACGTACGACCGGTCCGGACCAAGGACCTTTGCCGGTGAGTATGCGGCGCAGAGCGTGGCAATTGCAAGTCCTGAAAATAAGAACAACTGGGAGTGTGCCATATCGGAAGCGGCTTTCATGACCGGCCTGGAAAGAAATGCGGATATCGTACACCTTTCATCCTATGCGCCCCTGCTGGCACACGTGGAGGGCTGGCAATGGACTCCGGACCTGATATGGTTTGATAACCTTACATCCTACGGTACACCCAACTATTATGTCCAGAAACTGTTTGCGACAAACAGGGGCACGCACACAATCCCACTTGAGGAGCAGGGAAAGCCATTGACCGGACAGCACCATTTATATGCATCCGCAGTTACGGACGATGGCACACGCGATGTCATTCTCAAGCTGGTGAATGCTTCGTCAGAAGGTCAGCAGGTCGATATTGCTGTGGACGGTGTAAGGCGACTGGTTTCCGGGATTATGACTACACTCACTTCCGGTAGCCTTGCTGATGTAAATTCGATAGACGATCCGAAGCGGATTTTTCCGGAAACAAGATCTATTAAAACAGGGGGCAGGAAGATCGGGTTGGCGTTGCAGCCGTATTCGCTGACCGTTGTCCGGATCAAGACGCGGTAGGTAATGTCGGCATCATCGCATTTAAATGCGTCAGGCATGTTGAATATAGTCCCACTCAAAATAGTTTCACGAATGAAGATAACCGCCTTCCTTTTGCCTGTACTCACGTTCGCCGGCTTCACTTCCTTCTCTCAGGATATCCGGGTTCACGATCCTGTAATGATCAGGCAGGGAGATACGTACTATTTGTTTTGTACGGGTATGGGCATCAGTGTATATTCCTCTTCCGATATGCAAAACTGGAAAAGAGAAGCTCCCGTCTTCGCTGCTCCCCCGCAATGGGCCGTAGAGACTGTACCCGGCTACAAAGGGCATACCTGGGCACCGGACATTTTCTTTCATGACGGATTGTACTACCTGTACTATTCTGTTTCAGCTTTCGGGAAAAACACGTCCTGCATCGGGGTCGCCACGAACAAAACGCTGGATCCGGAGGAT
>DATBVZ010000173.1:0-2093 GCA_036515095.1 Cyclobacteriaceae bacterium
GTGATCCATACCGGATTTTCAGGGATCACGGGGCTAACCTTGTGAGGCTTCGGCTATGGCATGACCCGCGCTGGACAAAGGAGGTTTATGATCCGGATGGCGACCGCCTTTATAATGACTACAGGGATGTGGAGCGCGCCATAGCCAGCGCAAAGGAAAATGACATGGAGGTTCTTCTCGATCTGCACTACTCCGATAGCTGGGCCGATCCGGGCAAACAGGAAATTCCGGAAGCGTGGAAGGAAATAACCGACATCGAAGTCTTGAAGGATTCAGTATACGACTATACCAAAAAGGTGTTGCTCTCACTGGATAGCAAGGGTCTGATGCCGGAGTTTGTTCAGTTGGGCAATGAGATAAATTGCGGACTGATGCACACCGGCGCCGCAGCTGACTTTCCCAAATGCAATGCGTGCGATGGGCATTGGAAGAACGTGGGTGAGGTGATCAACAGCGGAATAGCAGCCGTGCGTGAAGTGTCAGGGATGTCATCGGTCAAAACGAAGGTTATTCTACACGTTGCAGATCCCATACATGTACAATGGTGGTTCGACAATATCATGAACAATGGAAAAGTAACCGATTTTGATGTCATTGGATTCTCCTACTATCCCATCTGGCATACCGGGGTTCAGGTTGGCCAGCTTGGCAGTACGGTTGAGCAGTTCCGGACACGGTATAAGAAACAGGTCATGATCCTTGAAACGGCGTACCCGTGGACCACCGACGGAGCCGACAGCTACAACAATATTTTCGGCGGGCAGGCTCCCCTGCCGGGTTATCCCTTTACGAGTCAGGGACAGCTTGATATTATGAAGGCATTAACCCTGGCGATGAAGAAGGGAGGAGGATACGGAATTGTCTATTGGGAACCCGCATGGATCACCAGTGATATGAAGGACCTTTGGGGAACGGGATCAGCCTGGGAGAATTGCACGTTCTTTGATTTTGAAGGTAACACCCTTGAAGGAATGGATTTTATGAATGCAAATTATGAGTAGTATCATACTTACCAGGTGGACTGGCCTGACCGGCTTGCTGCTGCTTTACGTAACATGTGCAATGGCACAAAGGTCCGGCAATGTCTATGTGGACAGGAACGGTACCATGCGTTGGGGTGATACAAAAAAAGAAGTGCAGGGCTTCGGCGTAAACTATACGGTGCCCTTTGCGCACGCCTACCGCGCAGCAAAGAAGCTCGGCGTTCCCATCAGGAAGGCCATTGATGACGATGTATATCATTTTTCCCGGTTGGGCTTTGACGCGTACCGGGTGCATGTTTGGGACACAGAGATCAGTGATTCCGTTGGGAACCTGTTGTCCAATGAGCACCTGGATTTGTTTGATTACATGGTAGGCAGGATGAAGGAGCGGGGGATGAAATTCATACTCACGCCAATCGCGTATTGGGGTAACGGTTATCCCGAGCGCGATGAGGAAACGCCAGGCTTTTCACGCAAATACGGGAAGGACGCCTGCCTCACCGATGAAGGAGCCATCAGGGCACAGGAGAATTATTTGTTTCAGTTCCTTAACCACGTAAATCCGTATACAGGCATCGCGTACAAGGACGACCCTTCCATTATAGCGTTTGAGGTCAGCAATGAGCCCCACCACCGGGAAGATCCGGGAAAAGTTACTGTGTTCATCAGCCGCATGGTGAAGTCCATGCACAAGACGGGTTGCAGGAAACCGATCTTCTATAATGTCAGTCACAGCATCCATCTGGTCGATGCGTACTACAAGTCCGGCATACAGGGTGGTACGTTTCAATGGTACCCGACCGGGCTTGGAGCCGGACACGAGCTTGGCGGCAACCTGCTGCCGAACGTAGACCTGTATCACATACCCTTTGCTGACAAGCCCGCGTTCAAAAAAGGGGCAAAGATCGTCTACGAATTTGATGCCGCCGATGTGGGCCGATCGTACATCTATCCTGCCATGGCCAGAAGCTTTCGCAAGGCGGGCATCCAATGGGCTACGCATTTTTCCTATGACCCAACGTACATGGCATACGCCAATACCGAATACAACACCCATTTCATGAACCTGGCCTATGCTCCTCAAAAGGGGCTAAGCCTGAAACTGGCGGC
>DATBVZ010000174.1:0-4384 GCA_036515095.1 Cyclobacteriaceae bacterium
GCGAGTCGATCTTACCTTCACGGACAAACTCTTTCTGACCACTTACGTCCAGTACAACAACCTCCTGGACAACATGAACCTCAACGCGCGCTTTCAGTGGCGTTACAAGCCTGCCTCCGATCTGTTCATTGTGTACACGGAAAACTATTTTCCGGGAGAGTTTACCAGTAAGAACAGAGCCCTCGTATTTAAGCTCACCTATTGGCTTAACTTTTAATGTGTTGAAGTGTTGGTGTGTTGGTGTGTTGACCTGCGATTGTTGGAATGAGCAACTTCACAAGTAATCAATGCCTCACCTCAAGCCCAGGCAAGTCAGACAGGCAACATCAACACCTCAACACTTCAACACATCAACACCTTTATCTCGCCATCGCTTCCAGCTTGTGGGGCGGTATGGGCTGTGGTACAAGATTGTTGACAGGTTTGAGTGACTTCAAATAAGCAAAGATCGCGCGCAGGTCCTCATCCGTAAAGTTCCTGTACATTTGCCAGGGCATGGGCGGCAACAGATCGCGATTCGTTTCCAGTCCCTTGGATTTTCCTTTTCGGATAGCCGTCTCAAATTGCTCATAGCTCCAGTTTCCTATTCCCGTATCATCCGGGGTGAGATTGGCCGCATATGAAACACCCCAGGGGCCTACAAAGGTTGTCAGGTCCATACTAAACAGCACCCACTCTTTACTGTCGTCGGGAATATCCGGGACGGGTTCATTGTGGGGATGGCCCGAAAGCAGGCGGCTGGTGTCTGGCTCAGGGCCCATTTCGGTCATTACTTTGGGCGAGTGGCAATCATGACACGCGCCGATGGTAACCAGATATTCACCACGCCTGATCAATTCTGAGGAGGTCTCTGTCAGCAACGCCTCTTCGGTTGTGGAAGTAACAGACTTTTCTTCCCGGCTATTACATGCCGCCATCAGCAGGATTGTGGTGACGATAATCAATTGTTTTTTCATTTGAAACTTCGGTTTTATGTTACTTCCACTAACGACCCCGCACGAACCAGCAGTCAACGCTTAATGGAAGAAGACCTACGCAAGACCACCGATTTTGGAGAAAGTTGGATTCAGAAAAATACTACTCAGCACCGGACTCCAGGCTCCAGATGGTACAGCGCAGATCATCGGAACGCCTTAAAACTGTCCTTCCCGCGAAGCGGACCTGGACTGTCCCTCAACATGTAAAACGCCGGAAGTACCCGCACAATCCATGGCTCAATCACCGTTGTAACCCGGTCGTTAAACGCCGTCATCTCCTGGCAACGGGCTGTGGCAATAAGAAACGGATGATAGTAATACGTGTGACCTACCTGAAAATGCGCTGAATCCTGCCGGTAAATGCTGGCTGAATGAACGGCACGCGCTGAGGCACCGTCAAATTTTGTTTGATTGCAATCATTATTTGCAGCGTGTGTATCGATACACATTTTTTCCTCCAGAGGATAGAACGTGGCCAAGACCAGAAGCCCTATTATTAGAAGCAGTGCCTTATTTTTCATTTCGCAGTTCGTTACCGTTAGCATTTCAGGCGACATAACGACCCATGATAGCCGGAGAGACCACGGAAAAAAGAGGATTACGTACGTGAAACCACTGATTTCGCCGCCAATTATGGGATATAGAATACCAGGCTAAGGCTGATTGCCAGTACCCGAATAAAAAAATTCGGAATTCAATGAAACCCAATCCCCTCAATTTCGTGATATGCACGTATCCAAAGCTGCTCGTGTGAGTAACCTTGCTTGTAAAGTAGTTCCTAATCTGCGATGAGTTCTGTTCACAATTACATTGCCATCAACAACCCCCAGGTTCCGGTCCTTCACCCCGATGAATATTCCGGAGTAAGGATGGGTGTCCTGACAGACGTGACCGACATCATGAAAGACTCCTATGATCCTTCCATGGTGCCAGCCGATTACGAAGCGAGGCTGCACGACATCTATCTTCCCCACGCCACGGTGCGGACTTACCAGGGGAAGTTCGCTTACAATGTCCGGTTAGTCACCAATAGCGGATCCAGCGGTGACCAGGTGGGTAGTTGTCTGTTCCTGGACGGCAGGATGACCACCGTACTCAACGGCCAAACGCAGGGAATAGTGACGAGCAAGGGGCAGCAAAATTTCAAGTACGATCCCCACAATGAGTTCCAACATTGGGGCGATGCGGAAACTTCCTATCATATCCTCCACTTTTCAATAGAACCGGAATACTTCATTGATTTTCTTCCCCAGGATGAGCGCTGGGCGGAGTCGCTCAAGAACCGGATACTCACCAGGCAACGGATTATTGGCGACACTCCCGCTTACATCAGCCTGCAACAACATAAAGCGCTTCAGAATGTTTTTGATTGCCCGATGACCGGCAAGATGGGTCAGCTGATGATGGAAACGTCGGTCATTCAGGTTGTGCTATGGCAGTTGCACACGCTTTTTCAGCACGACGACGAGTCCCGTCCCGCAAAGGTTACCTCTCGCGACCGTGATACCGCCCTATCCGTTAAAGAATACCTCACACGGACATTCCTCGACGCCCACTCCCTCACCGGGCTTGCCCGGTACTTTGGCACCAACACGAACAAACTCATGACGCTGTTCAAGAAATCATTTGGGATCAGTATTTTTGAATACATCAGTGATTTGAAGATGGAATATGCCAAACGACTGATCCAGGAAGAAGGAAAATACATCACTGAAGTCGCCCGGATCCTCGGTTATAAAAACCCCCACCATTTTTCGGCCGCCTTTAAGAAAAAATTCGGAATAATTCCTTCCGCGATAAAACAGTGAGGAAGCCTTTGCCATGATCTACATTACGCAACTCATTCACGTAAAGGAAGGGAAGGAAGATGTCTTCAATGAGTTCGAGTCACTGGTCATCCCCTTGATTGCGCGTTATAATGGAACGCTTGTATTGCGGCTGCGTCCTGAGGCTGCTGGTGTTGTGAGTTCATCGATCGATGTTCCGTATGAAATACATCTTGTGAAATTTGACAACGAACAGGGGTTTGAAGCCTTTATGAATGACGGTGAGCGTAAAAAGTTTATACATCTGAAGGAACAATCCATCCGGTCCGTTATTCTCATTAAAGGGCAAATAGTGGCACCGGTTACCAGCAGGCCATCCATACTCTGATCAACGCATCCTGTCGTTTCGTTAGCGAATAATTTCATTTGAACGAACTTACGTGTAGTTTGTCGCCTGCATTTTACATCAAGGGAGTTTTGCTCAACGAATTTGTTACCTTTATTGCCGATCCTCAATAAAAATCAGTCGGCCATGAACGAAGAAAAACATTGGGATTCGATCGGAATAAATTACAACGATGAGATCTTTGACGTTTTTCGATCCAACAAGAAAGGAAAACTACAGAAGTATCTTCAAAAGCACGCGAACAAGAAACACAGCGCCACCGATTTTGGTTGTGGCACAGGTAAGTCTTTCAAATACCTTGCGCCTTCATTTGAAAATGTACTGGCAATTGATATTTCGCAAAAGCTGATCGACATCGCCAAAACCTCCGCGCATTCCAACATTACCTTCAAGAGACTTGATCTGACCGATGAAGATCTTGACCTGCCCAGAACAGACTTTGCCTTTTGCTGCAACGTTGCCATACTTCCCGAGCAGGAGGGCAATCACTCTATATTAAGGAACATTCAGCAAACCCTTCGGAGAAATGGTGCGGCAGTCGTGGTGGTTCCTTCGCTGGAGTCAGCATTGTACTCCTCATGGCGTCTGGTCGACTGGTACCGCAAAGAAGGAGTCGATACCGATAAAATACCGGAAAGCGAACTCAGCTACTTTAATGAGAATAAGGACATCGCCCAGGGTGTTGTATTCATTGACGGTGTTCCCACCAAACACTACCTGCAAACGGAACTGGAAGTGCTCTTCAACGCCATCGACCTGAGCGTAAATACGATCGACCGCCTGGAGTACGACTGGACCACAGAATTTGATTCTCCCCCGAAATGGATGGGCGAGCCCTATCCGTGGGACTGGCTGATCGAGTGCCGGAAAAAGTAGTTCACTCATTACTGTTGTCCGGAGAGAGTTCGCAGAAGTACAAGATCATTCTCCTCCCACCCGCGCCCCTTGTCCTAGAGGGGCCATTGCGCATGACCGCCCGACTGAATTAGCTTCCTTATAAAACTATTCGTGTGTTGGACTCTTCAGCTAAAGGGCGTGCGGTGGGAGATACGGGCACGAATTTTACAGGTTGGATACCAAAATCTAACTAGCCACAAACAAACTCCGTGATTAATTTGAGGTCCTTCAAATTTTCAGTAATTTGTTATTTCAGCCTATGCCGGAAAATGAGAAATATGACTGAATTCGCTTCCTTGAAGGTATACTGTTACAGACTCCTCTTTGCAGCATTCCTC
>DATBVZ010000175.1:0-3854 GCA_036515095.1 Cyclobacteriaceae bacterium
CTCGAATTCTCCCAGGTATTCCTTTCCCATTTGCTTATATTTTGTTAAGCAAATAAACGAAGGATGAGGCAGTTTTGCAAATGCTTTTGTGGTAATTCTCCATCTGCCTGAGACACGCTCGTGCTTTAAGAGACCGGGAAATTCATCCCGGCGTTGATCTTCTCACAGAGCATACCCCAACGGGCGCGATCCGATGAAGAGTCAGGTACCCAGACCTTAGAGCAGTTCCCGTCAACCTGAAGCACAACTATTTGACGGCGCCGCATTTGTACAATTATTGTTTATCCTTCACTTTTACATGTACCAGGAATGCATGGCGCAACGATGAAAGAAACTACCGAAAAGGTCGGGACTACCGGGGACATCCGCCCTCATACAGACGGTGATCATACCTTGGCCATACAGGCTTCTGGGCTAACAAGACAATTTGGTCAGAAGGTTGCGGTAAATAATATCGATCTTGCGATACAAAAAGGGAGAAGTATACGGCTTTCTGGGACCTGATGGAGCTGGCAAGTTTACCAGCATTCGGATGCTGGTTACCCTGCTTGCTCCCACCCGCGGCAACGCCTGGGTCATGGGATACAGTATCTCGGATGATGTAATAGCCGCCCGCTTGTGCATCGGTGTCGCTTTGCCGGATGCTGCCCTGGATGAGCAACAAACGGGTGCGGAATTCCTCAGACTACAGGGCAGGCTGTACGGATTATCGTTCAGGGTCCACCGCCGGGTGGGGGAACTGGCGGAACTGAGGATGATGGAAAATCCTGGAAACCCTCGTAAAACCTTTCAGGTGCCATGGGGTCACTCATAGGTGTGTGCAGGAAAGTTTTATCTTTGGAATAGATTAGCAAATCAACCATGGACATCAAACCCCGGCCTAATCACGATAAGTATATAGCTGCCCTCCGCAACATGACACCGGAGCAACGACTTACAAAGGCGTTAGGGCTTTCTAAAATGACTAAAGATTTATTTCTGGTCGGGTTACACAGGAGATTTTCAGCAAAAAGTGAATCGGAAATTATGGAGATCTACTTGGACAGAATTGCAAAATGTCACAACAGAAATTACTAGGTCGCCTGCTGACTATTCTGGATGAACACAGAATTGATTATATGGTAACCGGATCTATTGTGTCAAGTTTGCAAGGTGAACCAAGGGCGACCCATGATATTGACTTGGTAATTCAGATTCATGAATCGTCGATCCCTGCATTGCTTGATGCTTACCAACCTCCCCGGTACTATCTTTCTGAAAACAGCATCCGGGAAGCTATTCAACACAAGTCAATGTTTAACTTGCTGGACACCAATGAAGGGGATAAGATAGATTTTTGGATTTTAACAGGAGATCCCTTTGATAAGTCGCGCTTTGAAAGGAAATATGAAGAGAATGTATTTGGATACTCAATGAAAGGTTCGACTCCTGAGGATACCATTCTGGCAAAGTTGCGATGGGCAAAGCTTTCTGGTGGGAGTGAAAAGCAGTTTACAGATGCATTGCGGGTATTTGAAGTTCAATATGGAAACCTTGACCTTAGCTACCTGGAGACGTGGGCAAATCAGGTTCAGGTAAAAGAACTCTGGGAGGAATTAAAACGGAATGCCAGTCCGGTAGAATAGAGCTTCTCCTAACTCATTCAGCAAAGGACGGATTCCTCATAAGCAGGCGAGAACATTCCACTCATTCCCTACCTTAGAATTTAGAATACGAAGCTTCAATGAACAACAATGCCTCACGTAAACACCTAAACACCTAAACACCTAAACACCTAAACACATTTCAGGATGCCATCTGATGGCTGTATTTCACCCTGTACTGCAGGGGTGACATGCCTGTAATCTTCTTGAACGTGGTACGAAATGCCTTCGTGTCCGTATAACCCACCTTGTACATTACCTCGTTCACATTTTCGCGCGATGTTTCCAGGCTCATTTTCGCGGCCTCGATTTTCACACGCTGAATATATTCAACCACAGTATTCGACGTCGCCTTTTTGAACCGGCGTTCCAGGTTTCTTCTGCCCAGCGCAAGCATGGATGCAAGCTGATCAACGGTAATCTTTTCCTGGAAATTGTTTTCGATAAATTCCTGCGCCTTCTTGACCGATTCGTCTTCATGATCTTTTTGACCCTTGAAGATGATGAAGGGCGACTGGCTGGCACGGTCGATATCAATCTGGAATATCTTGGAACATGCTACCGCAATATCGCGGCTGACATACTTCTCTATCAGGTAAAGAATGAGGTTGAGATAAGAAAATGCGCCGCCGCTCGAATAGATGCCATACTCATCCGTAATTATCTTTTCGACGACCAGGTTCACGTCAGGATACATACTCCTGAACTGGTCGGCATACATCCAGTGGGTAGCGCACCTTCTGCCATTGAGTAGGCCGGTTGACGCAAGCAGGAATGCACCAACGCAAAGACTTGCGACCTCAGCGCCGTTTTTATATTGCTTTACGATCCATGGAACATAATCCTTGTTCATCTCGACGGCTTGTTTCATATCCCCATCCATTGCCGGTACAATGATAAGGTCGGTTCTGGCCACATCGCGGATCAACCGGTCAGGAGCAATAGTATATAAGCTGTTGTTAAGTTTCGTTTGGGGTGAAATCCCCACGAGTTGGACTTGGAACAGCGGGGGCTTTGCCTGGCTGGCAAGGAAATCATTGACACAGCTGAACAACTGTCGCGGGCCCTCAACGTTCCCGAGAAGTGCTCCTTCAGGTACCAGGATGGATATGTGTTTCATGGTTGACTTTATAATTTATACCGACATTCTTTCTGCCGGGTCGGTTTGGACGTCCTGCTTTTGTCGCTGTCCCGGCTGGAATTCCAAAAGTAGGCAAGATGAGTGTCGCGATCAACCCCGTAAATTGGCGTATTTACACCCCCCCGGTGCCATTGGGTGAACTTAATATTGTAATCAGAACGGCAGGTGTGCCGGAGAAAGGGAAATAGTTACCATGACCAGACCGGTATTGTTTATCCACAGTGGAGGATCGCAGGGCCCGCATGAAGGAAGCAGCGATCTGGTAAGCTATTTACGGGCTGGTCTCAGTAAGGACCATGTTGTGCTTTATCCTAAAATGCCGGACCCTGAACACCCGGAGTATGACCTGTGGAAGCTAACCATTCAGCGGGAACTCTCAGCGCTGGAGCAGGCGATCATCCTGGTGGGACATTCTCTGGGAGGATCCGTATTGCTGAAATACCTCTCTGAAGAACCCTGCGATAAATCCATTGCCGGGCTGTTCCTTGTTGCGCCGCCGTATTGGGGAAAAAAAGACTGGAAGGTTGACGAGTATGTGTTACTCAATGACTTTGATGCGCGACTTCCGGAAATTCCCCGCATATTCCTCTACCACAGCCGGAATGACGAGGTAGTTCCCTTCAGGCACCTGATACATTATGCTGACAAGTTACCGAATTCGATAGGTCGCGCTTTTGAAAACCGCGGACATCTTTTCAGCACGGGCCTTCCCGAGCTGGTTAACGACATCAAAAATCTTTCGTATGAAAAAGTTGATTCCCAAAGTGCCCGGAGGTATTGAATCGATTGCCATGGTTGAGGTCTTCAGAACCAATGTGTGCGACCGTAGCCATGCGAATAAACTGATCGGGGAGATACAATCGATCTTCACGAATTATATAGCCAATTTTGATCTCGATGATTGCGACCGGATCCTTCGTGTTAAATGCCTGACCGGATGCGTAGAGCCCGCTGCAGTGATCAATCTGGTGAAGGAGTTTGGGTTTGTAGCAGAGGTCCTTCCCGGGGAGCGGGATGGGGGTATGTGTGTATAGAGGGGTATACCCCTATGCCTTTCCCCTCGCCGCGTG
>DATBVZ010000176.1:0-9159 GCA_036515095.1 Cyclobacteriaceae bacterium
AGCGAGCCGCTGAGTTCGGGCATCGGAGTCCGGTACACCCAACCAAGGAGGCAACGGACGATGCGTTCAACAATGCCCTTGCGTTCTGCCTGGATCACAAACAACGAATATCCGTAATGTGCGGCTCGCATAACGAATACAGCAACTACTACCTGACGGTGCTGATGAGCAAACACGGAATGAGGCCGGACGATGAGCGCGTATGGTTTGCACAGCTGTATGGAATGAGCGATAATATTTCATTCAATCTAGCCAGGGCCGGCTACAACGTGGCGAAGTATGTCCCGTATGGGCCGGTGCGATCCGTAATGCCTTACCTCTTCAGACGCGCAGAAGAAAATACGTCCGTCTATGGACAGAGCAGCCGCGAGCTGACCCTGATCAGGAAGGAGCTGCGGAGGAGAAGGGGGGTGAATGGGAGGGGGACGCAGGTGTAGGGGTATATAAATTTATAAGTAGGACCGACAACATAAACACATAAACCTGCCTGCCCTGCTGAAGGCCAGCGCGAGGCAGGCACGTAAACACATAAAAACATAATCGGCCATGCAATTGAGTGAACAGGAAATCATCCGCAGGAAGGGGAAAGAGGAACTGGAAAGGTTGGGCATCAATCCCTTCCCTGCCGACCTTTTTCCCGTGAACGTATCGGCCCGCGACATCCTTGAGAATTATCAGCGGCATAAAACCGACTACAAGGATGTCTCGATTGCCGGCAGGATGATGAGTCGCCGGGTGATGGGGTCCGCCGCTTTTGCCGAATTGCAGGATGAGACGGGAAGGATCCAGCTCTATGTCCGCCGCGATGACCTGTGCCCGGGAGATGACAAGACACTTTACAATACGGTCTTCAAAAAACTGCTGGATATCGGTGATATCCTGGGCGTAAGGGGATTCGTCTTTACTACGCAGACGGGTGAGGTTTCCATACATGTTACCAGCCTCGTGGTGCTGGCAAAGTCGCTGCGGCCATTGCCTGTGGTAAAAGAGACAGAGGATGAGCAAGGCAACGTCGTACGGCATGATTCCTTTTCGGATCCCGAGCAGCGCTACCGGATGCGTTATGTCGACCTGATCGTGAATCCCCACGTGCGCGAAGTCTTCATAAAGCGAACGCAACTGGTAAACTCCATGCGGGAATATCTCAATAACAAGGGATACCTCGAGGTGGAAACACCTGTCCTGCAGCCACTCTACGGCGGGGCGGCGGCTCGTCCCTTTACGACGCATCACAACGCGCTCGACATGACACTTTACCTGCGGATCGCCAACGAACTTTACCTGAAGCGGCTTATCGTAGGTGGGTTTCATGGCGTTTACGAATTTGCCAAGGACTTCAGAAACGAGGGAATGTCCCGCTTCCATAACCCGGAATTTACTCAGGTGGAGCTGTACGTGGCATACAAGGATTACAACTGGATGATGGATCTGGTTGAGGAAATGATCGAAAAGGCAGCCGTCGACCTTCACGGAACTACTACCGTAATCATGGGAGAAAACACAATTGATTTCAAGCGACCATGGAAACGGTATACCATGTTTGAAGTCATTGAACATTTTGCGGGTGTTGACATCACCGACATGGACGAGAGCGCATTGATTGACACGTGCCGTAAACTTCATGTACCCATAGATGATACGATGGGCAAGGGAAAACTCATCGATCAGATCTTCGGCGAGATTTGTGAGCCCCGGCTTATACAGCCCACGTTCATTACCGATTATCCTGTTGAGATGTCGCCGCTCGCCAAGAAACACCGCAGCAAGCCTGGATTAGTAGAACGCTTCGAAGCTATATGCAACCGCAAAGAGATTTGCAACGCGTTTTCAGAATTGAATGACCCTATCGACCAACGCAAACGGTTTGAGGAACAACTTGAATTGGGAAAGCGGGGCGACGAAGAGGCAATGACCCTGGACGAAGATTTTCTCCGGGCGCTTGAATTCGGCATGCCCCCAACAGCGGGCCTCGGCGTTGGCATAGATCGCCTGGCCATGATCATGACCAACTCGCAGTCAATCCAGGATGTGCTGTTCTTTCCCCAAATGAAACCCGAAAAGCCTCCGGGAGGTTTGGATGAACAGGAACTTGAGGATGCGGGAGTGCGAAAGGAGTTGATTCCTGTTTTGCAAAAACTGGGTATTACATCAGTCAGCAAACTCCGTGAAATGAAAGCGTCGAAACTCTTTAACGATGTTTGCGGTATGCGAAAGAAGATGAAGCTCGACGTCAGCAATCCTTCCCAGGAGGAAGTGGAAAAATGGATAGAGGGGGGGAAGGGTTGAAGGGTCGAAGAGTTGAAGAGTTGAATGGTTGAAGGGTTAGAAGTTATCAAAGAAGGGTTTCCTGCGTTCAAGCTTGAGGTCCTTGAGCAGCGATGATTTTACGTTGATGGTGAAGTTATACGATTGAAATCTCCCGAAAGGCACCCACCACAAACTCATTGTCCAGCAATGGAGGTCGCGTGAGATGGTGACGGTGGTCTGAGTGAATTCCTTCGACTCAAAATGGTAGCCACTCTGAAAGTTGGTCTTCCATTTTTCCGAAATGGCCAGCTCGCCGGAGAATTGAAGGGTCTGCGTGATGCGCGGCTCTGAGTTCAGCGGATGACCGTAGGAAAGGTTGTAGCCCACCTGAAGGCTCCACGGTATGTCAAAATCAATATATGCTTCGGGATTGCGAATCAAAAATTCTTTGTCCGACTGCGGAAGATCGGACTGGGCGATCTTTTCCCGGCTGGACTGTTCTTTTTCGCGGGCCTTCGGATTCAGGTTTGTGCTGGCAGCAAGCGTCGCTGACGTTATGCGCCCCAACTTGCCCGATTTCAGTGCGTACTGTTCAACCCTTCTTTCGTTTCCTTCAGCATCGGTAAGGTAGGAGTAGGGATCCAGGCTGGCGCTCAGGTTGATGTTGATCAGGTTGTTCTTTATGTTGGTGTTTGCGGAAATCGAGAACGGCGCCAGGTTGAAAGAGTCCGCGACGAGATTGTAGCTGGAATTCACCGAAAGGTTATTCAGGATCATTACTTTCCGGGCAACTGAATCCTTTTCATTCTGTACCTTCATCTCCAGGTTATTCCCGATCCCGAATCCGATCGAGCCGCTGCGGCCCAGGGTCGAACCGCCATAGACAAACCCCTCATGCCGCGACTTGTAGAACGCCCGGCCGGTGGCCGGATCGGTAAGCTGCTGGAAATAATCCGTGTTGGCTGCGAAGTTGGGAACGTAACCAATACTGATGGTCGGGTTTATTACGTGGCGTATTGCCTTCACATTTCCCCGTTTAAAGAAATACAGTCCGTAGATACGGGTGTTCAACCCCGCACTCATGGTATAGTTGGCAATACGGTTGAACTGATGGGTGGTGTCGGAAACCAGGAGGGTATCTCCGTCTATGGTCTGGTAGCTCCAGTTCAGCTTATCAAAATACCAACGCTCATCATAGTTTATGCTGGGGGAAATAGTGAAGTAGCGGAACAGTTTGTTGGAGGTTGAGATGGGTATCGTATGGTGGATTCCCTTTCGGGCATTTTTCAGGAAGAGGGGAAGGTTTTCCGAGTTGAACGCTGCAATGCTGTCCTGGGTGGCGTCGGGAGTGACTCGTCCAATGTTGTTGGTGATCCGGTTCGTAGCAAGCATCTTATACCCGATGGAGAAATTATCCAGCGGTCCGATCCTCCCGTCCTTGCGCTGGAATGGATAGAGATTAGTCATGTTGACGCTGAGATTCGGAAAGGGCATGTCCACCAGTTTTGTCCGGAGGTCCTGGTTAATACTGCCGTTTATGCCGAGGGAGAAGGGTGTTCCGGCAAATTTCTTACTGTATGATACCGTCGAGCTGAGTTTGGCGGAAATGCTGCTCAGGCCTGTATTGGAATTGATATCCGTGTTGAGGCCGTAATTGAGATTGTTATTTTGATTGTACGTCGAGGTTGCCGCATTAACGGAGGCAGAGAAGCGGCTGTTTCCTTTCGACTGGGGCTGGTGCGACCAGGCAAGACGATAGTCTATCGTGGATGCCGGCGCCTCGATCCTATCGGTGATCTTCGTGTTGGAATAGGAGAACAAAACCGATCCCGTGTACTTGTAGCGTTTCGCGTAGTTGGACCTCACATTGATGGCGTGCCCGCCCTTGGAGTAAAGGTCCGTCTCGATACCCAGCTTGACATAGTCGTTAATATCGAAGAAATAACCAAGCCCGCGCAGATTGTAGCCCCTCCTTCGCTCTTCGCCGTAAGAAGGAAACAATATCCCCGACTTGCTTTCACGCTCTGCCGGAAACATTCCGAAAAGAAATCCCGCAGGCAGGGGAATGTCATTGAATTCGATGTAGAATGGCCCTGAAACTATCTTGTCGTTGGGGATTGCTTTGCTCTTTGTGGACCGGATCACAAAATGCGGATGCTCGAGGTCGCACGTAGTGTAGGCGTTATTGCGGCTGAACAGCTCGTCTTTCTCATTTTTGAAGGCATGTTCGACGTGAATGATTCCTTCACCCTGCTTGGTCACTACTTCAGAAATTTGCGCACGCCCGGTCTTGAAGTTGTAAATGATATCCTTGGTTTCGTAGAGTTCGTTACCATCCTGGAAGACAGGATAACCTACCCGCTGTCCCAGCGAATCCCTCGTCCCGTGAGCCGTCAGGGTGCTTTTGCCATAGTCGATCAGTATCTCATCCGCCTCCAGCTGCACCTGGCCGTAAACGATCTTCGCCTGTCCGTATAGCCAGATCTTTTTGCCGTCAACGCTGGCACGGATAGAATCTCTGGCAGAATACTTGATAGTGGTTTCAATATCTCCCGGGGTTGCCGGTATGGAATCTTGTTGATCCTGAACGGAAACTTCCGTTGTGTCGGAAGGGACGGGGATAGTGTCGCTCCGGATTACGGAGTCGGGGCCGGGTGTGATTTCTCCCGGCGTCTGCACGGGGGTTTCAACCTGGGCGCGGAGGGTGACGACGCAGGAAAAAATAAAAAGGACCAAAATGAAAAAACGGGGCACACTTCGACTAATAGGTAGATTTTTACGTTTTAGTGAAAATTTCACAAATTTGCATAAAGTTATTGCAAATTGCTTGAACATTGATCTGACAGTGAGGAATATTGGAGTAACCTGTGTTTTTGTAGCAATAACCTTGCTAAATTCTGCCAGTTCAGTCTTGCATAAGGAATTCAAGATCAGCAAGGTAGTCATTGATGCCGGGCATGGTGGTCACGATCCCGGTACCCACGGCAGGAAATACAAGGAAAAGGATATCGCCCTTAACATTGCCCTGAAAGTTGGCACGTACATCGAACAGTACGTTCCCGGGGTTGAAGTGATTTATACGCGCAAGGACGATTCGTACATCCCGCTCGACAAGCGCGCGGAGATCGCCAATAAGAACGACGCCAACCTTTTTATTTCTATTCACGTGAATTCGATTCCCAACAACACGACCTATGGCACGGAAACCTGGGTGATGGGACTTCATCGTTCGGAGTCCAACCTGGAGGTTGCAAAGCGGGAAAACGCCGTGATCCTGCTGGACGAAGATTACAAGGAACGTTACGAAGGATTTGATCCCAATAGTCCGGAGTCATACATTCTCTTCTCACTCACCCAGGATGCCTATTATGAAAGCAGTATCAAAATGGCGCAGAAAGTTGAGAGCCAGTTTAAGGAACGCGTTGGCAGAAACAGCCGGGGTGTGAAGCAGGCAGGCTTTGTTGTGCTCTATAAAACCGCAATGCCAAGCGTGTTGGTAGAAACAGGTTTTATCACCCATCGGACCGAAGAAGAATACCTGGGTTCCGAAAGAGGCCAGGATCTGATCGCCTCAGGCATCTACCGGGCGTTTAAAGAATATAAATTAGACGTTGAATCCGTCAATTAACAAAGAGATTCTCCGTAAATTTCAGCCGCATGTAACGGTGGTTCCATGGAGCTACTGTGCAGTTCCGAAGAATACATGCAGATCACTAACCCGTAATGCATGAAGTTATCCAAAGAGTTTAAGGTCGGCCTGTTCATGGTCGTTGCCCTGGTGCTGCTCTATTTTGGTTTTAATTTCTTGAAGGGCTCAGACTTTTTCAGCTCCAACCACAAGTATTTCGCAGTCTACAACAATGTCGACAAGCTTACGAACTCCAATCAGGTGTTTCTGAACGGTTTTTCCGTGGGCAGGGTGGGTGACATTGAGATCCTTCAGGAGAATGGAAACCGGGTGCTGGTGACCCTTGAGATCAATTCCGAAATCAGACTTACAGACTCCACCACGGCGATACTTACCGGTGATTTTCTGGGAAACAAGTCAATCCTCCTGCAAAATGTAACGGGCTCGAATTTTCTGGAGCCGGGTGATACCCTTAGGTCAACCCTGGATCGCGGAATCGCGGATATACTTACTGAAAGCGCACTGCCGGTGGCAGCAAACCTTCAGGTTACGCTGCGGAAATTCAACACGTTGGTAGACAACCTTACCAGCAATACCGAGAAGCTTGATACGATCTTCAGCAGGCTGCAGTCAACGCCCTACCACCTGAACCGCACGCTGAGCAATGCCAATAATTCGGTTACTGATCTTGCCGAAGGATACAGGCAAGTCGCTGCGAATCTGAACTCAACCCTGGAAGAACTGCGACCTACTATGTCGAATCTGCATTCGCTATCGGATTCACTCAAAGTGCTTGAGTTGAGTCAGACAATCCGGAAAACACAACAAACGCTTGAATCCCTCAACAGCGCGTTGAGTCGTATGAGCGAGGACAACAATACCGTAGGCAGGATGCTTACTGAAGACGAGCTTTACGTAAACCTGAATAAACTGTTACTCAACCTGGATTCCCTCGCCGAGCACTTCAATAACAACCCAAAGCACTTTCTGGCGCCGCTGGGTAAGAACAAAAGGAGAATTGAACGGGACATGAAAAAGCAAAGCAACCAGTGACCCAAAGACTAAACGTTTTTCGATGGCTCAGGATAACCTGGAATTCAATACGAATGAAGATCAGTTCAAGCAACTCCTGACCCAGCTCCGGGTTCGCGCCGGAAAGATTCTGCAAGGCGGTGGAGAAAAGAAAATCGAAGAACAACATGCGCGGGGAAAGCTAACAGCCCGTGAGCGCATTGACTACCTGATTGACCCCTCCGCCCCCTTTCTTGAAATCGGACTGTTTGCCGCCGAAGGCATGTATGGCGAATACGGGGGTTGCCCTTCAGCAGGTGTCGTCACCGGGCTCGGCTATGTACAGGGCAGACTCTGCGTTATCGTTGCCAACGATGCCACGGTCAAGGCCGGGGCGTGGTTTCCGCTTACTGCAAAAAAGAATCTCAGGGCACAGGAAATAGCCATGGAAAACCGGCTGCCTGTCATTTATCTCGTCGATAGCGCCGGGGTATTCCTGCCCATGCAGGATGAAATCTTCCCTGACAAGGAACATTTCGGAAGACAGTTCAGAAACAATGCAAGGCTCTCTTCCCTGGGGGTCGTTCAGATCGCCGCCATCATGGGGAGTTGCGTTGCTGGTGGTGCTTATCTTCCCATCATGTCGGACGAGGCTATGATCGTCGACAAAACGGGATCCATTTTTCTGGCGGGATCGTACCTGGTGAAGGCGGCTATCGGCGAGGAGATCGACAATGAAACCCTGGGCGGCGCTACCACACACTGTGAGATTTCAGGCGTCACCGACAACAAATTCCCTGACGATAAATCGTGCCTGGATTACATCAAATCACTTGTCGATAAGATCGGAAGCCCGGCATCGGCGGGATTCAGCAGAACGGATCCCGTGCCGCCAAAAAAACAGACAGACGAAATTCCGGGATTGCTTCCTGCCGACCGGGTAAAACCCTATGACAGCCTGGAGATCATTGAACGGCTCGTCGACAACTCCGCCTTCGATGAGTACAAGGCGCTGTATGGGAAGACACTCATCTGCGGCACTGCGCGCATCGACGGGTGGGCTGTGGGCATTGTTGCCAACCAACGCAAAGTAGTGAAGACAGGCAAGGGGGAAATGCAGATGGGCGGTGTGATTTATTCCGATGCCGCCGACAAGGCGGCGCGTTTTATTATGAACTGTAACCAGCGCAGAATTCCCCTGGTCTTCCTCCAGGATGTAAGCGGTTTTATGGTGGGCAGCAAAGCCGAGCAGGGAGGTATTATCAAGGATGGTGCAAAGATGGTCAATGCCATGGCAAACTCAACCGTACCAAAGTTCACCGTAATCATTGGCAACTCCTACGGAGCAGGCAACTACGCCATGTGCGGCAAGGCGTATGATCCACGGCTTATCGTCGCCTGGCCAACCGCGCAGATCGCTGTAATGAGCGGTGCCGCGGCAGCAAAAACCTTACTGCAAATTCGCGTCAACGCGGAAAAATCAAAAGGCAAAATTCTTTCCGCTAAGGAAGAAAAAGAACTCCTTGACGAGATCACCGATCGCTACAACGAACAACTCAGCCCCTACTACGCCGCAGCCCGCCTCTGGATCGACGCCATCGTCTCCCCCTCCGAAACCCGCTCCCTCATCTCCACGGGGATAGCGGCAGCTAACCACGCGCCGGTGGAGAAGTTTAATGTTGGGGTGATACAGACGTGAGAGACAATGAGTGAATGAGTGAATGAGTGAATGGAGAATGGGGTATATCGCGGAGAATGGACCTTAACGAATAGAAATATGATTGGAGATAATGATACTAATGACAAGATGACCAGTGTGTCCGCCAAAGATGTATTTGTTGCAAAAATGAGAACCAGGACGAAGCAATTTGGGCTAATGGCGATCCGGATCTTTCAGGAGTTGCCTCGATCCGGAGAAGCTAAGATAATTGGAAATCAATTCCTTAGGTCTTCATTGTCTGTTGGAGCGAACTACCGTGCCGTTTGCAGGGCAAGGTCAAAAGCCGAGTTTTATGCGAAGCTGAGCATCACGGTTGAGGAGGCTGACGAGACCTTATTTTGGGTTGAGATTTTAATCGAGTCTGAGATTGTCGCTAAAGACAAAATTTCGAAATTTGAAGCCGAAGGCCAGGAGATCATTGCTATACTTTCAGCGGCCCGAAGTAATACAAAATAAGATCATAAATGCATTCCCTAATTTACGAATTTCCCGGCATGCTAATGGTTTCCCAGACGCTCATTCGCTCATTCACTCATTCACTCATTCACTCATT
>DATBVZ010000177.1:0-3455 GCA_036515095.1 Cyclobacteriaceae bacterium
AAGTATGCGGGCAGATGCAGGTGGTTGAACGCGCCCTCGGGGTACGGGTAATAATCGAAGAAAGTGAAGTTAACGATGCTGAATACCATGACAACACATACGATCCCTGTGGTTGTCCAATAAATGATCTTATCTCTTTTCATTTTCGTATTGTCGTTTATGATTCAAAAACTGGTTAAGGAGGTTACTTTTTTAACGTCCTGACATACGCTGCCACGGCTGCCCGTTGGTCTTCATCCAAAATATCATCATAACCCGGCATGCTGCCTTTACCGTTGCTGATGACCTGAAGCAGCCCGGACTCGTTCAACACAGTGACAGAAAGGTCGGATGCACCCGCAATTCCTGCTTTGCCATCCACACCGTGACACTGACTGCAGGCGGCAGTGAATAGCTCACCGCCATCCAACGCCTCACGGCCTGCAAGCTCTCCCCTGGCGGATTCCACCTTGCTGATCCTTGCCAGTCCGAACGCACCAATTAATAATACCAGTGAAGCAACCGCCAGCGTCCTGATCTTCTTCCTGTATGCGATCATGCCGAGGGGGATAGCGCCCACTACAAATAAGAGCTTTATGATCATGAATGCGTTGACCTTCGGCAACTGCGTTATCAGGTATATACCGGTTGTTACGAGCAATACTGCAATGATGCGTTCGGGTATTGTGGTCACCGTGGAATACCGTTCAAGAATTCCCGCCTTGTTTGTCAGGATAAACAGCGTTCGCATTGCGTACAAAAGCAGGATGAGCGCAACAGCGGCGAGGTGTACATAAAATATAATGGTGTGCATCGGCTGTACTTTTACGTGCATAAGACAGTCAGGGACTCGCTGTTGTGACACCTGTCCGGCAAAAAAAATTTAAAGAGCAAAATCAAGATGAATGTCACAGATTTCGGACGACGTCTGTCATATGCACAAAGCACGCAACACCGAACACCTGCAGCAAATACGCGGATCAGTCAAAGACGGGATGAACAGCGATGGGTGCAGGTCTCAACGACACATGCCCAATGAAAATAATCCTTTTTGGAGCTTCCCGTGGTACCGGCCTCTATGCCGCCAGACTCGCAGCCGAATTCGGGCACGAGGTCACCGCCGTAGCAAGAACTATTTCCCCGGCTCAGTTTGGAAATGGAGCGGCGCAGGCAGGGCATGCGGGTATAAGAGTGATTCATGGCGATGTTCTGAAGCCTTCAACCTTTGAAAACGAGATCCCAGGAAAGGACGTTGTGATTTCCTCGATAGGTGTCAGCAACACCAGGCCCACGACACTGTATTCCCGGGGGACAACCAACATTATCGCGGCCATGTTAAAATACAATGTTCCACGGCTGATCTGCGTATCCGGCGTAGGTGTGGAGGTTACCCCGGGGATGTCTTTACCTATGAAAGCCCTCACCAAATTCCTGGTTCAGCCGCTGTTGCGAAACAATTTTCAGGATCTCCTGAAAATGGAACACGTGGTAAAGCAAAGTGATCTTAACTGGACCATTGTGCGGGCGCCGCGGCTCACGAACGGGAGGCAAGTGGAAAGATACCGGTATGCAGCGAAGGACTATTTACGCAATCCGCTCACGATAAGCCGTTCTGACCTGGCGCATTTCATTGTCACCAACATCGATAACAGCGCATGCTTTTGTTCCCGGGTCGAAGTTGCATACTGACAACCTCGGTCGCATAGCAAAATGAAGTCGTCATGAATTTAGTTTGAACCTCTTCAACTTATCAGGATTTGTTTGTATGTATATATTCCGGATCTGGTCACCCTCCGGTTCGAAGGAGATGACTGCCAGCGGTGAATCGCCTGACCAGGAGATAGTAGAAGGCAATCCGTTTGCAATGATGATCTCTGTTCTGAAATCCGCAAGCTCCCGGATCTTGCCGAGACTCGTCAACAGCAACCGGATCACATTTTCTCTCCCGTATATGGGCTTTGGCGGAGCTGTGAGTCGCTGGCCTTTTACGTGGATCGCGCTTCCGCCGCCATCGCCCAGCAAAACGATATCTTCTTTCAGGAGAACAATGAGGCTCTCCATATCGCCTTCCGCAACGGCTGACAGGAAATTATGCAACATCTTTTCATGCATTTTTACGTCGACCTTAAATCGCCTTGCGTCTTTACCGAGATTAGCCTTCGCCCGCTTAAAGATCTGCCGGCAGTTGTCTTCCGTCTTTTCAAAAATCTCTGCCAGCTCATAATAATCATAGGCAAACACCTCCTTCAGCAGAAAGATCGCCCTTTCCTGTGGGGTAAGCCGTTCGAGAAGAACCAGGATCCCGATGGACAAAGCGTGATAGGCTTCAACCTTTGCGTACGGTTTGTTCAGGTCGTAATTGATCAGCGGTTCAGGCAGCCAGGTACCCACATAGGATTCGCGTTTCACGCGGGTGCTATCGAGGTAATTGATGCACCTGTTCGTGACCGTCTTTACCAGGTAGGCCTTGGTATGGCGTATGTCATCGGCTACTACCTCCAGCCATTTCAGGTAGGTATCCTGTACGATATCTTCTGCGGCGGCCACGTCGCCCAGCATATTATAGGCTACAGAAAACAGGAGCTGTTTATATTCCAGGAAGGTTTCCGTCTTTTGATTCATCAAGGGTGTTTGTCTTGTTACACGTACATCCGAAAAAACAGGACAGTTTAGAGCCGCCCTTTGTGACGTCGATGCGACGACTACGGCCTTCTTTTTTTCAGGTATTTATTGTTGCGGCCCCGCAACATACTTTAAATCAACAGATTAAATATTGCGAAATAAGCCCGCACCAATGAAATTCTGTAAGCCCGAAGGGGGACAATAGCGGAAAAAAATCAACCAAAGCACGTGACGCAGGTTTTCTCAGTTCGTGGGTATCTTTTATTGGAAAACGATATACCTATGAAATCCACCATAAAGATCAAGACCCTCCTGCTCGTGCTTGTGCTTGCAGCAACAGGCTGCAGCGACGATGAAAAGGAGAAGCCGGTTGCAAAACGAAAGCTGGCGGAATCAATGAAATTTACCGGAGGGGCGGAGGGTGTTGATGAGGGCGTGATCATAGAGTGCTTGTGCGACCTGGCCCTGGAGCTTCCCGGATTTGAATTAGAAGTAGACGGCACACAGCAGTTCACCGGTACGCTGGGAGGTGAAATCATTCGTGCTGTTGCCGATGATTCGGGCGCAGGGTTTTCCTTCGCCCCATTCCTGTTTGGTGAGGTGACAGTGACCGTGAAAGCCAATGACAGCCTCTACCTCTCCTGGCCCGGAAACGTTGACACCGGGATTCCATTCTACGACGAGATATCCCTCTTCAAGGGCGTAGTCAATACCGATGGTACGGTGTCCGGAACCTGGAAGTGCGCACCGCTTAACCTGGATGAAGGCGGTTATGTGGACGTGAAAGGAGTGGCCGAGGGGACCTGGGGGTTGGAGAAATTTGAGTAGGCCCGCCTTCGCTCGATCTATGCCCC
>DATBVZ010000178.1:0-4045 GCA_036515095.1 Cyclobacteriaceae bacterium
TTTCCTGTCGATCGCCGCGCTGGGGCGCACCCCTCGCCTTGTCGGCGCCGGACTCATCGGCGCCTACGCATACTTCCTGTACACCGGGCTCATTCAGTAGAGGGCGCCAACCTGTCAACTTCAGATGGTGGCCTGCCCCTATTATTCTTTTATAAAGAACAACGCCGCCCTTGCAGGCGGCGTGTAAAACTATTGCGATGCTGCCCCCATCAGCTTCAGTCAAAACAATTCGACTCCGGTATCTTCGGATGTGAATGAATCAATTGAAACCGTGCCAGGTTGAACGGGCGCGCTACAATTGCACCGATCGCAAGTATTCATAACTTCAGGAGGATATTCCAGTGAAATCCAGATTGAATCTACTGGTTCTGCTGTTCGGTTTATCACTGATTAATGCATCGAACGCCGAATCGCCGCGCGGGAATATCAGCCAGTTATCCGGGCAATTGCTGCATACGGCCAGCAATGACGTGCCCCCTCCGGGGAATCCTGATGACGCTCCACCGCCCGGAAACCCTGATGATGCGCCCCCGGGCAATCCCGACGACGCCCCACCGCCCGGAAATCCTGATGATGCGCCTCCGGGCGATCCCGACGACGCCCCTCCGCCCGGAAATCCCGATGATGCGCCTCCGGGCAATCCCGACGATGCCCCAACACCCCCTTGACTATGAATAATCAATGGGGGCTGACCACATTGATCCGTGCCATTGATCTCGGCATCCGAAAACAAATGCGAAGCTGAACTGACCCGGGTATTTCCATTACCTCAAAACCGTGGTCTGTCCCCGATTGTTTTGGTCTGTCCCCGATTGTTTTCGGGAAGAAGAGCAACTTATTGGACTACTTAAGGGACAGACAACGCCACGGCATAAAATCCAAGCAAGAACGCCGGAGCAGAGATCAAATCAAGAACGATCGCGCCGGGCATCAGCAAGGCTCCCTTGACCTTTCTCGCGACGTTTGAATCACTCTCACTTGGCGTGTGGAAAGCCACGAGATGCCGCTTCGTCAGTACATCCAGCTGCTCTCGAGAGAACCGAATGGGCTCCATCGCGACTCCTTCCACCTCGATTGATTTGGTGTACATATATGGGCGACCACCATATTTATACTCAACCTCAAAACCAGCCTTTTCTAGCTCGTTCAACTCCTTTTTTTCCTCGTCAGGGATGGTCGCATCAGGCGCCCCGATCGTGCGTGCGTACCTCACCAGATGTGCCAAGGTCACTCTGCCCCATACCGCGTTATCCTGGAAACTGAGATTAGTCTCTCCCTTCCCTCCGGTCAGATAGATACCCTGTGGATCCACGTCGAGTTGGGCTATGCGCTCCAGCTCCTCCCCGCCTTTATGCAGTATGTAAGTGTGTTTTAGTCCAAGAAAGGCAACGACATGCTCGTGTCCGAGCTTCTTCGCAAAATTCGCATCAGGACGACCGATGGCAACGATCTGATCCGTAAAAAGCAGGAACTGCTTCCCCTGGCCCCCGCTTGCATACCGGTACACATCGCTTGAGCGACAACCTGCCGCACTGAAAACCAGCGCGATCAATGCTACCGCAAGTACTGACCATTGAATCTTTCGTTTCATACGATCTCCCCGGTTGTAGCCATCAAACAGCAAGGTTGCCCGTCAAATAATCTGTCCCCATTCCTGGACGACATATCCGGACGCGCCGCCAAGGCCTTCAGGCACTCGATGTCTTTGGCCTTATCGTCGGGTTGTATTTTGAGCATGGTATTGAATGGATTTAATATGGAAATGGAATTAGTGAGGATTAGCTTCCCCAAATTTGAAACCGTGGTCTGTCCCCTATTATTTCTATTATTTATTTAACTACTACAGATGGTGGAAGCATTTGATCGACCAGTGCGGTGATCTTTCCTTCCACACTACCGTGGCTTGCCAGCCCCGGTGGCGCGTGATATTTCGCCTGCCCCGTCAGCTTATCGCCGTTGAAGACTTGCAGATCGGCATCGGCCAGATAGGCACCCCATCCGTCATAGCCCAACCTGGATGAGTATGTCGTGGTCACCTGACATGCCTTGGCATCGATTACGACACGCGGCTTATACCCTTTTGCCCGAATCGTTCTTTCGTAAGCATCCCGGAAAGCCTGCCTGTCGTTCGGATTATCAACGATACAGATTTCTTCACTTCCAACTTGCATAGCCTGGGTGATTTGCGTCGATGCACAACCTGCGACCACAGTCGTCGAAATGGCTCCAAGAGCCAGCAACATTCTTTTCATTACCTTCTCCTCTCCGATTGATAACTTGAAACAAGAAACCGTGGTCTGCCCCCTATTGCGTTCACTCAAGAGGACTGTTTTGTTTCCTTCAACTCGTCAAAGGCAGCAACTTCATCGACCTCATTCAATGTCGCAGAAATAAAATCAATCATCCCGAACAAAGACCATCTGTGGGAATATCTGACGAAAATTCTTTCCTTGTTCGAAGTGGAGATGGTTCTGGCCAGCCTTTCAACCCTGAGTGTATGCACACCACTTCCAACACCCAGCTTGAGGTAACCGCCATTCTTCAACACCCCAACTTTTTGCTCATCAATGTACACGTTGGCATACGCACCACCACTTGTGAAGCGATATGGCCTATAGACAACCAAATTTCCACTATCGGCAGATGCGTCTGCCCCCGCGAGATACTTCGGACCGCTCGCCGCACACCCGGAGATAAGCAATACAAACAACATCGCAATAAGGCAGAACATTCTTTTCATGCGTCTCTCCACGAATTCAATTCGACTCCGACACCTTCAACTTTACGAAAATCAATTCGAGCCTGACCACTTTAACCCGCCGTCCCTGTGTCGCCCTCTGCCCCCTTTAACTATCTCCAGCCCGATGCAGCATATCCATTTGCACGGCTAGAATCAGTACCGGACATAATGAATTCGCGTCTTATGCCATCCGAAAGCATGTAGCTGACCGCAATGCCTGAAATAGATAGGTTCGGTAGCGCACAAGGAGCCGCACCATAGGTGAGGGTTATGTCGAATACGTTCTTACCAGATGGGCGAGGAGAGATCGTTCCTGAATAACTGCAACCGTTACTGGTCGCCGTCGCAGTAAAGGTGCCGTTTGTGGAGATAATCATATTGGCACCAGCCCCGTCGATCGTGGACAGTGACCAAGAACCTGCGACATCGTTTATGTTTGCCGCACTTGCGTAGTTATAAGTTGTATTTGCTGGTTTGACAGTGCTGAACGTGCCAGTACCCCAGAAACCTTGTACGTCGATATCAACGCTGGTTTCAGGCACATATGATCCGCCAAACGATCCATTGCTGTAGGCATACAGAGATATGTGCTCCGCTGGATTCGTTGAGGAAAAAACTCCGTTACTCCCTGACCCGGTCCCTTCGAAGAACCCGGCAACTATGAGTCCGGCATTAAATTGCTGCCCGTAGAGTGCGTAGTAGCTTCCATTTTCCAGGATCAGAACATCGGCCAGAGAAAATGGAGAGTAGGTGGAAGACCCTAGGTAGAGTCTCTGCGGAATTGTATTTGATGCGGCAGGAGAGCTATTCCCGCCCCCTCCGCAACCATTCAGTAGAGTCAGGGATAGGACTGATACGAGAATAGCGACATTGCGTTGATTTTCCTTCATACCGTTTTTCATTCTGAATTTAAGTGTAGGCTTTGGATAATGCTGGATTACTTCGGAGCGTGAGAATTGATTACGATGTTGACCCCATTAGCTCCCCCATTTGCTATTTGATGAATAGCCGAGGAAGACTGTTTGAGAGAATAGTTCGAACACGACCCTTTAATTTCGTGCCACAGCCCGAAAGCAACGCAGGAAGAACGGAAGGAAAAGGTAGGTAACAATTTCATGAATGTGTTCATGCTTTTTCATCTATCGCAAAAACAATTGCGAAGCTGACCCCTTTGATTCTGCTCTCATAAGTCCTTTGCTACCGAAGCGCCTCGCATGATTTCAGAGTTCGCAGGTACGCGACGCGCTCTTTGGTGGCGGCTGCCTGACATGTCGTGAAAATCATCGGACGCATGGACCCTCCCTC
>DATBVZ010000179.1:0-2585 GCA_036515095.1 Cyclobacteriaceae bacterium
CATTTTCTTCGGAGCAGGCGAATTCGGTATCATGATGGGGGCGTCCGGAGCCATTTATGGCGTACTGATGGGTTTTGGCATGACTTTCCCCAATATGGAGGTTATGTTGCTGATTCCGCCCATCCCTATCAAGGCAAAATACCTGGTCTTCCTGTTGGGGGGGATGACGTTTCTGATGGACCGAAGTGGCCAGGTGGCCCATTTTACACACCTGGGCGGTGTGATTGTTGCTTTCGTTCTGATCATGATGTGGCGAAAATAAGCGGGAAGACAGTGGTAAGCGACTTATTAATGGATAAAGTGAATGCTGGACGAGTTTAAACAGGCTTTTCACCGGTATAACAATGCTCACGTGCAGCTCATCATCATCAACGTGGTGGTGTTCCTGGCTTTGGCTGCGCTGAAGGTATTTTCGCTCATTTTTCAGGCAGAAGGTTTTTTCATCCTCCTTCACCAGCAATTGGCCATCCCTGCCGCGTTCGCTGATTTCATCCAAAAACCATGGACGATAGTCACGTATGCTTTCGTGCATGACCTGAGCGGGATATTCCATATCCTTTTCAACATGCTGGTCTTTTACTGGTTCGGGCGCCTGTTTGTAGAATACCTGGGCAGCGACAAACTGGTCGCCGTGTATGTGCTGGGATTCCTTGCCGGCGGAATCGCATTCCTTCTGGTGTACAATTTCATTCCATTCTATAAATTGAATATTCCCGGTGGTGGGATGGTGGGGGCCTCCGCCGCAGTAAACGCAGTGGTTGTTGCATGTGCCACACTGGTACCGAACTATACATTTTACCTGCTGTTTCTGGGCCCCGTACGGATAAAATATATCGCCGCTTTTTTCATTGTACTGTCATTTATCGGAAGCGTTGGCACCAATGCCGGCGGTAACATCGCCCACCTGGGCGGCGCTCTCATCGGCTTCCTGTACATCCGTCAACTTCAGGCTGGTGTGAACTGGGGCGGATGGATCACCGCTTTTCTGGATTGGGTCAAGAGTATCTTTAAACCCGATCCGAAGGTCAAGGTTTCCTACCGAAGTGAAAGGAAACGAAAAAAAGAAAGCCGTAAGCCAAGCTCGGAGAGGATTTCGCAGGATGAAATTGATGCAATCCTCGACAAGATCTCTGCCGGCGGTTATGAGAGCCTGACGCGCGAAGAAAAAGAAAAACTTTTCAACGCATCGAAGAAATAGGACTCAGGAACTTTTCGATCTCCTGTGCCATCGCTTCGGGTTTTTCTTCATGGATGAAATGGCCGGCTGTTTCAAATGTGCGGGTCGTGGCGTTCCGAAAAGCAGTTTGCCACTTACCCAGTTCGTAGGGGGGAATGAATTTATCGCCAAGACCCCACAACAGCAGCACCGGCGTTTGGTCAAGTACAGAAAAACGGCTTCGGATATCCTCCCACCACGGCGAGGCATCCATCAATTCACGGGCAAAACGATACGCACTCAACCGGGACGCGGCGTCCGGCAATGCTCTCTTATAGTGCCGGTGCGTATCACGCGTGAGGAGCCTTCGGTCGCCATACGCTGAAGGCATGAGTACCGTGACCGGGAAGTTCATTTGAAGGTACAGGAACCTGCCAAACAGGGACCGCGCGATCTTAATGGGCCTGGCATAGTGCGGATCATTTCTTAACGACCAGCACCAGGTGTTGGATAGGACAATGGCCCGGACGTTATCCGGGTGGTGCACCGCATAGTGAAGGGCAATTCCCCCGCCGAAATCATTGGCGACAAACGTGGGCTGTCTGATGCCCAATTGCTCCACGAACTGCCGCAAACGGACGGCGTGGCCGTTGCACGTATAGTCTTCGCCGGGCGGCTTGTCGGATAGCCCGAAACCCAGCAGGTCGAGCGCAACACACCGATATTTTGCCCGGAGCAGCTGTATCACCCGGCGATAGGCAAAAGACCACTCGGGCGTGCCGTGAACGAACAGGATCACGTCGCCACGTCCTTCATCAACGTAGTGCAATTCCGTTTCACCGAGTTTGATCCATTTTGACTGGAATGGGTAGATCGAACGGTCGACCCAGGGAGGAGCAGTTTTCATAATTCCTTTTGTCAGCTAAAGTGAGATAACGTAAACGGCATCACAAATGATGCACGCCCGTGAATACCCGCGCAGGGTGATCGAATCGGGAGTGCAAAAAAACTATGTCTTTTCCGGTTGATCATCTGCTCCTGGTGCCTTACCGGCAAACCCGAAAGCGGATAACAACAGGATTGAGTTGCCCGGGCAAGGCACTGCGAGCGCAGGGTCTAGCGGCAATGGCTGCTTATCCTGCAGAAATAGGAGTGCATGATCGAACGAACTTCCGCGATCGTCTTGTATTCTACTTCGGTGATTTGCGTGAGGTTAAAGGTTACAATGGCATTGTAATATTCGTCGTCAGTCAGCACGTACCGTTTGACCATTTCATTTTTGAACTCAGGATCGGTGACCAGCTGGTTGTACGATCGCACTTTCTCATTTGCCTCGATCAGCCGCAATAGTTTTCTGCGTTCACGCTGAGCACGTGAAAAGTAGTCGAAGGCAATACCGCTTCCGGTTACCAGGCGCGAGGCTCTGGGT
>DATBVZ010000180.1:0-5182 GCA_036515095.1 Cyclobacteriaceae bacterium
GATCTTCAGCAGGCGTCTGTGCTTTTTGACCGATATCAAAAGCCGATCTTCAATTTCCTGGCGAGAATGACACTGGACCGGAATGTAGCGGAGGATCTCACGCAGAATGTATTCTTCAGGTTGATCCGCTACCGTACCAGCTTTCGTGAGGGAAATCTGTTCCGGTCGTGGGTCTACCAGGTGGCCAGAAACGTGTTTGTTGACCACTGCCACAAAGAAAAACAAATGCGTAAGCCCGATTATGTAGATGTGGAGAAGGTCCGGGATTACATCCTGGACCGGGACGATGAAGAACAGTCGGAGCGGGAAAAAGTGCTATACCTGTCTCTGCAGCGGTTGAGCATTGAACAACGCGAACTATTGACCCTCACACGGTTCCAGGGAATGCCCTACCATGAAGTGGCAGAACTCCTGGGTACCTCGGTTGCGAACATCAAGGTGAAGGTGCACCGGGCTATCCGGCAGTTGCGGGATCATTATTTTGAACTGGAAAAGATCTGACTATGGATAAGGAGAAGTTAGAGAATGCGCTGATCGATTACATCGACGGTCTCCTCAGTGAGACCGAGCAGGCAATGGTAGAGCACGAATTGGCGACCAATCCGGAAGCGCGAAAGATTCACGAACAGCTAAAAGTAGTACTTGGCACCATGGAAGCTTACCGCGAGTTTGAACCGGATAAAAACGCCAGGAGTGAGTTTCAGGAATTTCTCGACGCGGAGATGACGAATGTCCGACGGATAAGACCGGCTCAGCGACTGGTATACCGTATTGCAGCCGCGGTAGCACTGGTAATAACCGGAGCAGGAATCGGCTATCGGATCAGCTGGCAGCAAGAACAGAAATCGCAACTGATGGCATTGAAAAGCGAGATCCGGCAGACCAGACAGCTGGTAATGGATAAGTTGGAAAATGACCAGTCTGCCGGGCAGCGGATATTGGGGGTCCAGGCAGCGTATGCTATTGAATCGGCGGATCAGGAAATTATCGATGCACTGATCAGGGTCATGAACGCGGATCCGAACGCGAATGTCCGGCTTTCGGCGATCGATGCATTGAAGCATTTCCATCAGGAGCCCGGTGTCAGAAAAGCGCTGATCAGGGCGCTTTCCGAAGAGACCGATCCGGTTGTCCAGATTGCATTGATCCGTCTCATGATAGAGATGAAGGAAAAGGAAGCAATTGAGCCAATGAGGCAAATAACGACGGATGTGAATACCCTCCCGGCCGTCAGGGACGAGGCTTATGCGGGGATATTCAGATTGTCGTGAAGGGGAGGGGGTATAATGTACAGCAGACACAAACGGGGAAATAAACCAGATAACTATGAATAACAAATTGAAGATGTTCCTGATCATTCTGGGGTCAACGGTGATCCTATCCCTAGCGGCACGGGCCCAGGAGTATAAGCTCGCAAAGAGTACAGGGCGGCTTGTGATCACGGAAGTAAATGATGTCACTATCGAAGGCTATGACGGCAATGAGATCATATTCACCGCTAAGGATTATTCCCGGGAAAAGGATGAACGTGCGGAGGGTCTGCGGGCTATCAACGGAATGGGCCTTTCCGACAACACCGGAATCGGCTTATCTGTAGTCGAGAACGGCAACGCGATTGAAGTACGCCAGCTCAGGAAAATGGACGGACCGGATATCAATATCCGGGTACCCAAAGGGGTTACCATTTCCTATATGCATTCGTCCCCCCATGGAGATGATATCAGTGTCATCAACGTGGGAGGCGAGATCGAAATATCTACTGTCCACAATGGTGTTAAGCTTGTGAACGTAACCGGTCCGGTGATCCTGAACACGGTGCACGGTGAAATTGAGGCAGACTTTACCACGGCCATGAAAAGCCCGGTCTCCATGGTTTCCGTTCACGGCCTCATCGATGTCACCCTTCCCGCTGCAATCGGCGCCACACTTGCCATGAGCACGAACCATGGAGAGATCCTGGTGGATCCGGCGATCAAAATTGAACTGGATAAAAAGGACGAGGAGTGGGTGCGCTTCGGCACCGGAAATGTGACCGGGAAAATTAACGGGGGAGGTATTGATATTAAACTTTCCTCGTCGACAGGGAATATCTATCTCAGGAAGAAGTGAATCGGTTCACAGGGTCGAACTACTAAATAGATTAAGATGAGACGCATATTTATCGTAGGCCTTATGGTGCATTCCCTTACCGGGTTTACACAAACCAACATCGAGAAGACAATACCGGCTCAGCAGGGTCAGAGATTGAGCATGGATTTTACCTGGCCCGAACTGATCCGAGTACAGACGTGGGTTCGTTCTGAGGTCCTTATTAAGGGAGTGGTGAATATCAACAACGGGGAGAATGACGACGCGTTTGAACTGGAGATCACCAACGGGCCGGATGCGATCAGGGTCAGGTCCTTCCTGAAAGATCCTGACAACATCCCGCGCCATATTGTGATCAAAAAGGGCGACCGTGAATATTTCTTTCGTGCAAGCGATCGGAATGACCCAGAGGTTCAAAAGTTCCTTGAGGAAAATGATGGCAGTTATACCTACATGTCGAACGGGATCATAAAGGATATCCGGCTGGAGGTCTTTGTCCCTGTGAATATGGAAACGGAGATCACCTCCAAATTCGGATTAGTGGAAGTGAGCAACTTTCAGGCACCGCTGACAGTTTCCTCCAAGTTCGGGGGCGTCGACGCCACCGTGCCGGCTGCGGCTGTTGGCGAACTTAGTGCCCGCACGCATTTTGGCGAGATATTATCTAACCTTGACATCACGTTTGACTCCGGTAAGGAAAATGGAGACCCCGGCGACCGCTGGACGGTCGTCTCTGCACGACCGGGCAAAGGACCCCGATATAGTTTCGAATCCAAATTCGGAAAAGTCTACTTGAGAAAACCCCAGTAGCAAGGCGACTCTTCGATGTATAAATCAGCGGCTGTCTGTCGCACCTCATGCGTGGTACATGCATTGCCTCGCGAAAATCAGACCATAATTTTCTTTTGAGCGGAATTTAACGCTATCTTCGCGACGAAATTTTTTTGTCGATAATCATTTTTTTTGTTGATGGCTTTACTGGATAAACATCTTTATGTAAAAAAGTCTACACTTCCAGGCTCCGGAAAGGGCCTGTTTACGAAGGTCTTCATTCCGAAAGGCACCCGGATCGTTGAATACAAGG
Organism: Cyclobacteriaceae bacterium; assembly: GCA_036515095.1. Lineage (GTDB taxonomy): Bacteria > Bacteroidota > Bacteroidia > Cytophagales > Cyclobacteriaceae > ZC4RG29. The sequence goes on from DATBVZ010000180.1 coordinate 3,173, forward strand.
GTAGGCGTACCGTATGGAAGGATGTAAAGGATGATGATGGTAAGAACGGCTACATCTTCTACATCACCAGCAAATGCGTCATTGATGCCTTGCCCACGGTCAAGGCGCTGGGGCGTTACGCCAACGATGCCAGGGGATACAGCCGTGTAAAGGGGATTACCAACAACAGCGAGTATGTTGTGGACAATAAGCGCTGTTTTATTGAGTCGATAAAGGACATACCTCCCAAGGCTGAGGTCTTTGTCGGATATGGGGCCGAATACTGGAAGACGATGAAGGATAACTGGAAACTGGACCAGGTCGAAAAAAAATCAAAAAGTAAGAAGCGAACAAAGAAGAAACATAAGACCGCTAAAAGAACAGAAAGGCACCACTAGCTTTAGTTTCCAGTCACTAATTCGATCGTAACAGCTGCAGCCTGATTTCCTCCACACGCTGGAGTGCGCTGACGGCATATTCGTCAAAGCCTACCCGGATGGCTTCGCGGATATAGGCATTCCATAATTTCAGGGAGTTATCGTTCAACTGAACCGCCTCAGCAAGGATATTGTACGCCCTGAGATTGTCTTTGCTGTGATCCCGGTAATAGTCGGCTGCTGCGACGATCCCCTCCTCAAAGTATGGATTGTACGCTGACAGGATGGAATAGTTTCCTGCCGCCGTGGCAGTGTCATTGTTTGCTTCGCTCATCAATGCCTGGTACAACAATTTTTCAAGGTCCTGGCCAGGGCCAAACTCAATTCCCTCGTTGATCTGCGAGGCAAGTTTGTCCAACTCCCGGCGCTCCGAAAGCATCAACAGTTCGAAGTGCCTGATCCGGTTGAAGAGATCCTTGTCGGTCAGCTCGATTCCTCCCAACTGGTTGAGATAGCGAATGGCTTTGTTGAGGTAATTCCCTTCAAACTGCCGTCGGGCCATGTCAAGCAAAGCGCCGGCCTTATAGTTGTTGTCGTCGAAAGTAGCAACTACCCGATCGAAAAGCAGCGTATCAAAAACGTTCGTCCGGTACCTGCAGAACTGGTATTTTACGGGATCAGGCAGTTCTGCCGCCCGGGACGCGGGCGTAACCAGTATGTGACTGATCTGCCGCGCGATCTCTGCTTCACCTTCCGAGGCACTGGTGAGCACGGTATCCCAGGCTATGCGTGCTTCACCCAACCGTCCGCTTTCCGTGAGGGCAATCGCCTTATACAACTTTGCCTTTTTGTAATTCTGCATCACGGCATAGTCGAAAAAGCTGGCCGCGCGTCCGGGATCGCCCTGCTCTAAAGCCCATAGTCCCATGGTGTAATTGTAGTTACCCTGATACGTACTGCTGATATAAACCAGTTCCGCCATGATCTCAAGTGCCCGGCTTACATTAGTCTGATAATAATAGGCGGCGGCGATCGGCACTTTCAGCGCTTCGAGGTAACTGGCATTCAGGGTATCATCCGCAAGTGCATATGCCTTTGCGAGTGATACGGAATCCAAAGACCGGACGTTTTTGATGAGGTAGTTGTTCAGGAGCGTAGCGCTGTACAGGTTGAGTTTTCGGCTGGCAAAGGGATCCACCTCCACCTCAAACTGTTGCTGTTGGATATTCGCAAGGGCGAGAGCGTTCGCCAGCGTGGCGGTGTACCGGGAGTCAAACAAGGAGAATGTGGTATCGCTGTTCACTGGCAGGTATTCCATTGCGGACAGTGCCAGGAAATTGGTTTCTGCAGTTGGCCTGGAGAACTCGTCATTCCGCGCCTGATTTAGAAAGTACAGGGCAGAATCCAGGTTATGCACCTTCCCATAGGCGTAGCCAAGATTGTTTGCCAGTATGCCGGAATCTTTCATGCGGGATTGGCTGCTCCGAAAATTCGCAATCGCATCGAAATAGTTATTTTGCCACAGGTAGAGATTCCCGCTGTTGATCAGCGAAAATTCGCTGGGTCGCTTTCCGTTTGCAAGGGCCAGGTATCGCTGAGACTCCCCAAAATTATACCGGTTCAATGTGAGTTTGGCCATTGCATAATTGGCATG
>DATBVZ010000181.1:0-4988 GCA_036515095.1 Cyclobacteriaceae bacterium
CATCACCTTAATTTGTTCTCTGCAAGAAAGACTATTGGATTTATAGGGGTAGTTAATTGTATGGTCAACCTCACCCCAAACTTCCTCCATTAAAGTTCTTACCTGAATTTCACATGTCAAAGGATTGTCGGAGTTCGCCTTAATAATGTAATGAACGCTTGTATATAAATCGGGTGATTTATTTACCGCTGTTCCAATCTTGTTAAAGTACTCTCTATACTCATCATCCCAAGTTCTCGCAATTGGTCCTTCATGCAAAACCCAAGCTTAGCAAATGCCCAGGAGGATCAACGAGTCCTGATATTGGTTGATACAATTGCACTTCCGGATTTTGCCGGAAAGAAAAGATTCACGCTAAGTGTTTCAGAAAGGATAGCAGCCGACAGTATTGTTGACCTATATGTTCATGAACATCGACACTCTTATGTCGGCACCATATCCACCATTGGGTTCAAAAAATTACCACAGGCAATATGTCGGATATTAAGCTGACTCCATTTCAGAGATATGATTTAATAAGAATGAACAGGGCGGATTAACGGGCTGTCGCTACATGCAACAACACGTACATACAATAGTCGTCTTCAACTCTGTTGTGAGTGAGTTAATTCTGTAACCTCACGTTACTCATTCCGCAGCGAATCTACCGGATTTGCAAAAGCCGACTTGATTGACTGAAAACTTATGGTCATTGTTGCCATGAGTACGGCAAGGGCTCCGGCAATCAGAAAACTACCGGCACCTATAGGAATGCGATAAGCAAAACCGTTGAGCCAGCTGTCCATACCAAACCATGCTAATGGCCAGGCAATAAGATTCGCTAACAAAACAATGAACAGGAACTCGGCAGAAACAAGCCATGTGATTTGAGCCACGGAGGCGCCCATCACTTTTCGAATGCCTATTTCTTTTGTTCTTCTTTTGATGAAGAAGGCGGCAATGGCAAAGAGACCCGAACATGCAATGTAGATCGCGCTCATTGTGAGGGCAGAGAATACCACTTTAAAATTCTCATCTGCTTTGTAGAGCTTCTCGAATTTTTCATCCAGGAAGAAATATTGAAAAGGCCGGTTGGGCTCAATTGAGTTCCAGGCTTTCTTCAGGGCGTTTATGGTTCCGGGGAAATCGGAAGAAGAAATTTTTACAGCAAAATTGTCAACGCCTTTCGCATCCAGCAGGAACATGTATGGTTTGATCTCGTTACGCAGGTTCGCGAAGTGAAAATCTTTCACCACACCGATGATAGTAAAGTACCGAACTTTCTCTGCGTTCGGGTCATCTGTTATCAACATGCCGCTTGGGTCGCCTTTTACGCCTAAATCGCGCAAGGCTGCTTCATTGAGAATGACACGATCAAGGGTATCGGAGGGAAACTCACGCGAAAAATTTCTACCGTGTTTGAATTGCAGATTCATCACAGTGAGATAATCATGATCAACCATGGAGAAGTTGATTAGAGCGCCTTCCGTTGAGCCTTTGGCTACGGCACCGGTTGCCCCGTTTTGGCCGCCCAAAATTCCGTTCGAGCCACCCACGTTTTCAACTTGCGGTATTTGTGCGAATGCCTCGCGCAGGTTTTCAACGTTGTTATCAGTCAGGTTGCCCAGATTTTCAATAATCAACACCTTTTCCTTTTCAAATCCCAATTCCTTGTCCCGAATAAAATTGACTTGCCGGATCACCAGGATGGTTCCTGCAATCAGGGCAATGGAGATGGTGAACTGAAGCACTACCAGCCCCTTACGCAGCCACAGGTTTTGATTGCCGGGCTGAAATACGCCTTTCAACACCTGCACCGGTTTGAAAGCCGACAGGTACAAGGCCGGGTAAAGTCCGGAGAGCAATCCAATGACTAAAGCAGTGCCAATGATCAAACCCGTTAATTCAAGGGGTTGCTGTGTGAAGCTCAGGAGGTTGGTGCCGAACTCCTGGTTGAGAACGGGCAGCAGCGCTTCGACCAGGCCCAGCGAGATAAGTACCGAAACTCCACTCGTGAGAATCGATTCGGTAAGGAACTGGTAAACCAGTTTTCCGCCATGCGCCCCGGACACTTTTCTAATTCCTACTTCTTTCGACCTGTTAAAACTCAGACTGATGGACAGATTGATGTAGTTGATGGCGGCAATGAACAGGATGAAGATCCCCACCATCACAAATATTCTGACAAACGTAATGTCGCTGTTGGCTTCCAGTTCCCATTTCAGTTTTGATTGCAAATGAATGTCGCTGAGTGCCTGTGTATAGTACCGGTTCTTGCCGTTCGGATCATGCTTTTTGTACAGCTCAATAATCTTGGGCTCTACCTGCTCAATGGAAGTTCCCGGTTTTAGTTTGATGTATGTATACCAAAAGTAATTACCCCAGTTGCTGTTCAACTGAGCGGAATTCGACCCCAGCGAAATGATGAAGTCGAAATGAAAGTGAGCTTGTTCCGGGACGTCTTCAATAACACCCGTTACGGCGAATCCTTTGTTGTCGCCTTCACCGATCTCAATCGTTTTGCCAAGCGCTTGTTCTTCACCAAAATATTTTTTCTCCATTGATCGACTGATTACCACGCTTTGCGGTTTATTGAGTGCGGTAGCGGAATTGCCCTCCAGGAATTTATAGGTGAATATTTTTAAGATGCTGGAGTCGGCACGGTAGCGCCCTTCTTCGTAGAAGACGTTGTCGCCATACCGAACCAGGAATTTGCTTCCCCAGTTGGGTATGAACTTGGTCGCCTCTTCTACTTCTGGAATTTCCTGTTTGATGGCCCACGCCAGAGCCGGTGGTGTGGTGGCATCCGGTAAGAAAGTATTATCATCATTTACAAAGTCTTTCACTACCCGGTACACGCGGTTGTAGTCCTGGTTATGTGTATCGTAGCTACCCTCGTTGCGCACATGCAGATATATTATGATGCAGGCCGTGTAGCCAAGCGTGAGACCTGAAATGATAATGATGGAGAACATCTTGTTTTTTACCAGCGTTCTCCAGGCGAGTTTAAGGTAGCTCTTGATCATACCGTTTAATCTTTGGTTAGCTAACCTTTCCAACAATCATTCCAAAGCGAAAGTGTGAATTAGTATGGTTTTGAGATGGTAGCGGAGTGAGCGAAGTTTCACCAACGAACCAAATTGTCCGAATTCGGGCGAACGGGCCTAACGTTGTTACCAATACGTTTTTATTGGGCGGCTTAACGGGCTGTCGCTACCTGTCTGCCGACAGGCAGGCTCGCCACCTTACCCACATGCCACTTCGGGCTCAAACATGCCGCTCCATCCCTCCCGCGGTGTAAGTGTTCATTTCTTCGCAGAGTCTCCGGTGGGGATTTGGCTCTTACCATAGCTTTGGGGTCGCAGCGGGTTTGTGTGGCTATGGCATGTGCCAAATGCGCGGGGACCTTCGGAGGAGAATCTTCTTAAAAATGCGAAGGGTCGGCCGTTTTCCTTTTTTCCGTCCCAAGTTTGTGCCGGTCAATTTGCCGTCAATATCAATCATTCAAATGGGTTGCGCCTAACGTTTTACGTGTATGTGCAGTAGCGGATTAGAAGCACTTTCCTGTCTGTTTAGCACAAGTTTCTTAGAAGTACCGACCTTCGATTTATCACTTAAGCCGCTATTGCCACATACACGCTGTTATGCGGTCGGCTTTCTTCTTCGTAAATGTCGCTTGATTAACGGTATCATAATATCATCTATTACTTGGTTATAACGTCATTTTAACGGCATTCGATTCCATATGATGGCGAGGCAAAATCCCAATGTCAAGTGCACAATACCCCACAATATCGATACTGCTGTGATACCTGCAATCGAGGGAAAGAACGTGATCCCCAAGCCTATGGCCAGAGCAACGTTTTGGAATGCGACCTCAATTGCCACTGCGCGTCGGTCGGCGGCCTTGAGACCCACCAGCAACCCTATCCCCCAACCTAAGCTGACTGCAATGACGAAGGTAAAGAGGACAGGGAGCAGTGCAACTTGAGCGAGAAGAGCAAGGGACTTGAAGTTACGCCCAATTATCATCGCAACAATCACGGCAAATACGATCCCCGCTATCCGTCGCGTCGCACCACGGATGCGATCAGCGATATTGGGACGTTTGGCGCGCAGGAACATACCGGCAGCGACAGGGATAACCAACATGATAAGCAACGTCATAATAACCCGCTGTGGATCCATCCTGATATCTTGAAGTATAGCATGCGTGGAATGATTCATCGACGCCCACACGGCGAACAACAGCGGTGTGAACACAATACTGAAAAGCGTGGAAACTGTCGTCATGCTTATGGACGTTGCCACATCTCCTTTGGCTACGCCTGTGAGATAGTTTGACAGTGCTCCGCCCGGACAACAAGTGACCAGCAAAAGCCCTAGTCCGATACCGGGTGAATCGGTCAGGTACAGTCCGGCCACGAAGGCAACGGCGGGTAGGATGCCAAATTGAGCAATAAGTCCGATTGAGGGCGCCTTCGGCTTTTTGAGGACTCTCAGCAGCTTTTCCCATGTTAGGTCCAGAGATACTGCAAAAACCAAAAACCCAACCATGACGCCAACGATCATGCCCATTCGAGGGTCGAAATTGAACGGGATTTGACTGATATCATCCATGAGGCGATCTCATTAGTTGATTTCCGATTTACTTCCAATCATGCAATGAGCACCAAAATGCACCCGATCATTGCCTTCGGTTCGGCAATTGACAAAGCCCGCACTGCGAAATGCTGCTTCGAGATCTGCAAGCTCATGGAGGTAAAAACCCTCCGTCCCCACCGGCTTAAATCGCATAAAATTCTCCCGGACAGGAAAAGTCACGGCCGCCTTTCCATTGGGTTTCAGGACACGGTACATTTCTTTAAAAACCGCTCCGGGATTTGCAATCACATACACGGTGGCAACTGTACATGCCATGTCAAACACGCCATCATCAAAAGGCAATGCATTGCCTTCGGCCTTATACAGTTTCACCCTGCCATCCGAGATGGCTTTGGCATTTTTCT
>DATBVZ010000182.1:0-8778 GCA_036515095.1 Cyclobacteriaceae bacterium
CCGCTGAAAGCCAGAACAACTTTTTTCTTCATAATGCAATTGCTAAAAGGAGAACGGATGAGCAATCGTCATCCGGCCCCTTTGTTTCTCTTGTTATTTTTTTGGAAGCCAAAAGTAGAACGGAACGCAGAAACCTCAAAGCATCCGGGCTTTTAGCTTCCTGCTCCACTGACCCCTTACCACGAGAAGAATCCAAAGAGCGAGAATTTCTTCTCGGTCTGTGGACTGCCGCCACCGGGACCATTCTTTTTCCGGGATTTAAGCAACACAAATTGCTTGAACCGGACCCATCGTTCAAACAGCTTCAGGTTACCTTTGAAGTCGCGTTTGCGCTTCTTCCTGAGCTTGCCCGTACTGGTCACAATAGTCCGGCTGACTTTCGGCAGGGCTTCTGCCTTGGGCACCTCAGCCTTGGCGGGATCGAACAGCATTGCTGTACAGATACAATTCTCCCTGTTCTTCATGGTGAGAATTTCATAGTTGACGCAACTCTGGCATCCCTTCCAGAATTCATCATCCGTAGTCAGCTCCGAGTAGGTAACCGGTTTGTAGCCGAGACTGGAGTTGATTTTCATGACTGCAAGCCCCGTAGTGAGTCCGAATATCTTGGCATCGGGGTATCGGCTGCGGGAAAGATCAAAGACACGCTTTTTGATCTCTTTGGCAACACCCGTGTGCCTGAAGGGAGGGGAGACGATCAACCCCGAATTGGCGACATACTTTTCATGCTGCCAGGCCTCGATATAGCAAAAGCCTACCCAGACACCATCCCGGGTATGGGCTATTACGGCCTTTCCTTCGTCCATTTTCTTTTGAATGTATTCGGGCGTTCTCTTGGCTATGCCGGTACCACGCGCCTGCGCGGACAACTCCATTTCATTGGTAATGGTCTCCGCATAATGCTTGTCATCCGTCGTTGCGACCCTGACAATTATAGCTTGATTTTCCAATGTCCAAACGGTATTAATAAATGATTTGAAATGAAACGTATGCTGAAATAAGCATATCAGCAGCGGCGCCCTGGGCGTCCTGCTGCTCACAAAGAGGATTTGTGATGGTTATCAAATGCGCGCGATACGCGCCGGGCGAGGTCGCCTGGACACCTGACAGGCAATAGAGGATAAGAACCGAAGGGCTCTCTGTGTGAGGGTTGCAGACAGGTCTGCAAAGATGGTGATCACGGTTTTCAATTTCTTTAAATCATTTTACGAGGTTGACACTAAAGAAAATGCATCAAATAGTTGTTTTAGTTTTGGTTAGTGCAAAATTAAACGATAAAGTTCGGAATTTGATTACAATTGAGGGCAGAGATTTAAAAAAATTTTGGAAATGGCTAACTGCCGTTAGCAGTTAACCGCGTTCATCAGCCCTAAAGGCACAATACGAAGCTTGCTGTCAAGCGGGGAACACTCCTCCTTCGATCAAAATTCAGGACAAGGAATGACCATCTTGTCAGGAGGTGGCTTGCGCGGATCGCGCATGGGCCAGGTGTACACCAGGCTGAATTCGTGTGCGCCGCCGGCACCGATACCCAGTTTTGATATGGTGTAGTCAAAGCTATAGCCTATAGTGAGGCCGTCGCGGTTGCCATTCTTGTCCTTACCGCCGATCCGGGTGAACCCGATCAGCAGGACAACGGACTCGTTGTTGGAAATGTCATTGACCGTCTTGAAAGGGACGCCCCTGTACCAGGTCCCCAGAACGAGAGGCTCAAAAGTGAAATACAGACCCAGGTCAAGCTGATCGAACTCCCCCTGATGGCGGTACTGAAATGCCGGTGATATACTCCGCTCCGATGACCTGGAATAAACGCCACTGCCGACAACGCCCGGGCGCAGCGGTATTTTGAAACCGCCGTGAAAGGACAACTTGATCGGCAAGGGTGCCTCCTCATCAATTATCGACTGGTTGGGTTGGGTCAGGTGATTGGCGGCGACACCCAACCACGCAGACCGGGTGAACAACAATCCACCGACGGAGAGATCAACAAACGACTTCCGGAAATCCGTGCTGAACTGTTCGGCCGTAGTCGGGTTGATAAAATTGCCTGTATTCGGATCGAACTGATCACCAAACGTGAGCCTGCTGAAATTTACATCGCGGGAATAGTAAGCCACCTGAAAACCCGGACTGAAACCGAGATTCTTTGTGATCCTCAACTCGTATGAATATTGAAGTGCAACACTGAGCGATCGCAATCCTGCCAATCCTTCGCGGTCCTGGGTCAGCATGAATCCGACACCGCTTCGTTTGTCGGCAATGAAGTAATCGAAGTAAACCGAAGTCGTAGTGAAGTTGGCATCTATCGCGGGCCATTGGTTACGGTAATTAATGCCGGCCCTCGCCTGACCGGTGGAACCTGCCATGGCAGGATTCAAATACAAAGGCGCTGCATAAAACTGAGAGAATTGTGGATCCTGGGCTGTTACCGCTCCGCCACCTACCAGCATTAATACACTAAAAAGCAGGAGTATCCTGTGCATCAAGATCGATTTTCAATTACTCTATCAAAGCAAATTAACGCTATTAATAAAAACTAAAAAAACGAAACGGTAGAATTCATGCCGTTTTAAGCTTCATAACGTTATTTTCTTGCAAAATGTATACTTTAGCGGAAGTTGGGCGTTTTATGTTTGAATACGCCAGGAGCCAATTGTAAGTTGTTAGCAGTGAAGACAATACTATCCGAATGAGTAGATCTTACATTTATTCCCTGACATGCCTGTTCATTACCTGCCTTGCCGGATCGCTTTCGCTCCATGGCCAAAACTATTCCAGTCACAATTGGTATTTCGGCAACAGCCCACTCGGAATTCGTTTCAGCCGGGGTGATAATTCCGCCTCCCTGTACACCAACCAGGCAACACCCTTCGGTAACGGAGGGGGTGCTGTGGCGTCAGATCCCACCAATGGAAATATTCTGTTCTACACCGATGGCTCACGCGTTTATGATGTTACCGGCGCACAAATGCCAAACGGTTTTGGGCTGAATGTAAACACGTCAGGAAATCAGTCCGTCGCAACCAGCGCCAAACCCGGACAACCTGACCAATACTATATTTTCACCAACACCGCTGACTTCACCACGGGCGGCATCATTGCAGTTACCACGGTCGATATGACGCAATTGGGCAATGCTACGCCCCCGACTCCTGCTCTTGGAAATGTCACCGGACCGAAAAACATACCCATCGCAGGCCTTGCCAACCGCTCGGAGGCGATGACGCTGATACCTCATGAAAATGGCACAGATTATTGGCTTATCACGCACGAAAACGGCACTTCAAATTATGCCGTAACTCTCATTGATGCCTCAGGCACCTTCCCGACCACCGTCTATACGAACGTGGGCTTCTCCATGACCGCGGGAAATTTCTCATACAATGCGGCAACAGGGCAGATCGCAGTCTCCCCACAAAGCGCGAATGTCGATGTCCATATTCTAAGCTTCGACAACGACACCGGAATGCTCACCTTCGATCAGACTATTCCGAACACCGGCGTTGACAGTACCAACGACCTGGCTATCTATGATGTCGAGTGGAGCAACAACGGGCAGTACCTCTATATATCCGTGGCCGGTGAAGCAGGTATCCCGGCGGATGTACTTCAGTACGACCTTCTTAACCCCGGCAATACCCTGGCTTCCGTCCTTCCGCAACCAAATTCCATCGCGCAGAGCTACGGACTCCAGATGGGGCCGGACAGCACGATATATCATTTGTACCAGGAGACCCCCGGGGGCGAGTACCTGCTGGGCGCCTTAACCAATACCGATACCGTTGCCAGCGAAGTAGTGTATGATCCGGTTGCATTCCCCGGAAACTTTCTTGGAACCCAGTTCCCCTCTTTCCTCCCGAGCATGGATCAAACCATTACGATCGACTTTACCTCATCCGGAACATGCGCCAACTCACCCACGAGCTTCTTCCCTACCGTTTCCCCTGACGCGGATAGCCTCGTATGGAATTTTGGCGATGGGACAGGCTCGAGCGACTGGAGTCCGAATCATATCTACGAGAATGGCGGAACGTATGACGTTACGGTTACCGCCTACCTGAACGGGCAGAGCGAGTCGGTGACTCATCCCGTGACCATAACACAATTTGATCTTCAGCTCACACTGGTCCAGGATACCACAGCCTGCCGGGACGAATTTCCGCCCCCGAGGGGTACGGGTTCACCACAGCCGTTCTCCGTGACCGCGCAGGTGCAGGGAGGCTCTCCGGTTTCTGAGGAATGGTCGAATGGTGATACGGGCCTAACGCTCACCCCGGACTCGGCCGGCTTCTATTATATTGTTGTCACCGATGCAACAGGCTGCTCGGCATATGCAGGCGTCAATGTACGCGAATATGAGCTGCAGGATCAGCGCGCCAACATCTGGTATTTCGGTCAGAATGCAGGTATTGATTTCAATCCGCTGCCCGATAACCCTCCGGTTGCTATTACAGGCCCGGTCAATTCTCCCGAGGGTACTGCTACCATCAGCGACCGCAACGGTGAAGTGATCTTCTCGACCGACGGAATACATATATACGATAAAGACAACAACGACATCACGCCGGCCCCGAACCCGCCCGGACTTGGCGGCGAGCCCGGCGCCACCCAGTCCGTTCTGATAATGCCAGTACCCGGGGATGAAACGTTGTATTACATCTTCACCACACAGGAAGTGTATGGAACGGGCACGTATGAACTGCGTTACTCCCTGTTCGACCTTAAACTCAACAACGGTGACGGCGGACTGGTAGAGTACAATGTATTGTTGTACACCCCCACCACGGAACGTATCACCGGGAGCGGCGAGTGGCTGATTGCCCATGATTATGGCAACAACAGCTTCCGCGCATACCGTATTGGTCCTGACGGAATCAGCAATCCCGTAATCTCCGGCGTGGGCACGGATCATGGGGTGACTTCGCCAGAAAACGGCCAGGGCTACATGAAACTCGGGCCCGGTAACAAGCTTGCTGTTGCGTTATCAACACCCGGAACTTCCAATGTCATCGAGATCTTCGACTTTAACGATTCCACGGGCATGGTCACCAATCCCCAGATAGCCGATCTGGAGAATCCCAACGGACAGGTGTACGGCATTGAATTTTCACCCGGTGGAAATAAGTTGTTTGCTACCCTAACAGGCAGTCCATCCGAGTTATATGAGTTCGCCTTTGACTCATTGGGCAATGTATACTTCAAGCAATCGGTTTCCCAACCGGAAGAGCTCGGTGCATTGCAGATTGGTCCCGATGGTCAGATCTACATGGCCGTGAATGGCAGCACTTCGCTCTATACTATCCTTGCCGTTGAAGACACCGCTGCATTATCTCCGCTCAATACGTTGCAACCCTTTCCGCTCGCAGGCGGATCGCAAAGTACATTGGGATTGCCCAACTTCATTCAGAATATTTCAAGTCCGATACAAGGCCCCACCATTTCAGCGTCCGGTACTTGCCTGGGATCCCCGACGGATTTCAATGCCACCGGCAGGGACCCAAATATTGAATTCTTCTCCTGGAATTTTGGGGACGGCCAGGGAACCTCCGCCTCTACTGATCCGGCGGCGCAACATCAGTATGCCAACCCGGGTACCTATAATGTCGCACTCACCCTCTCCAACCGATGCGATATGGATACGGTGTTGTTTACAACAGTCGTCATCACCGCACCGCCGGACGATCCCACATTTCTGCAGCCTGGGGAATTCCCGGTCCTGTGCGACGGACCGCTCACGCTTGAAGCAACGCCGGCGAGTAATCCGGATCTGGACGACCTGATCTTTGTCTGGTCGACCGGCGATTCTACACGCACAATTGAGGTAAATCAACAGGCCACGTATTCGGTAACCATAATCGACGCAGCGGGCTGCTCTTCGGACGGGTCTATCCTTGTGGCGGATAATCGTCCAATCGTCGAGCTGGGGCCTGACCTTACAATATGTCAGAATACGGCGATCATGGCGCTCGATGCGCAGAACCCCGGAGCCAATTACCAATGGCAGATCAATGGCGCCAACGCAGGTACAGCGCGTACCCAGTCGGTAGACACTTCGATCCCGGGCTTATACGAGTATAGGGTTTCGGTAACGGATCCGATTACTACCTGCACGGTAACCGATTCGCTCACCTATACTATTAATGAATCGCCCGCGTTCGCTGCCACGCCGTTTAACACGACAACCTGTGGTGCAGACGACGGTCGTATTGAATTGAATATTTCCGCCCCGGCCACAAGTGTGTTCACGTGGTCCGTAACGGGTCCGTCGCCCGGAGTGAGCGCCGTTGATCAGCCGGCTAACCCCTTGCCTGCCGCAGCCTATGTGGCATCGCCGCTGGGACCCGGAACCTATGGTATTACAGTCACCGATCAGGTGTCGGGCTGCTTTGCCATTACAACTGCTGCAATCAATGACGATGCCTTTACGGTGGCGGGAGTAGTTAACGGAACGTGCGATCCTATCGTGATTGATGTTACGACGGCACCCGCTCAGGGTGCGGTCGATTACCGCGTGATCGACGACGCAACGGGTGTTGAGGTCGATGCAGGGTCAGCCGCATCCGGCACCTTCAGTACGAACCCGCTGCCCAGCAATAACAGGAATTATATTGTGGAGGTAACCTCCACCGGACCGGGGTGTACATCGTCCAGCTTACCGATTCTGGTCGATCAGAATGCTGAAGTGGCGGTAACTATTTCCTCCGACCCATGCAGCGATCCGATTTCCATATCGGTAACCGGGGGAACAAGCTGGGCATGGACCGGGCCGAATATCGTTGGCGCCGCTGACGGTTCCAGCATCACCGCAACCCCTCCCCAGGGAACACAGGTCTTCAACCTCACGGTAAACGAAGCAGGATTCTGTCAACTGGATACAGCGATCACGGTTATGGTGGATAACGCAATTGTTCCTACACTGACCCAAAGCGACGCCTGCTCCGATCAGGTAATCCTGACGGCAACACCTTCAGGCCCCTATTTATACCGATGGTACAGGAACGGTGTGCTGGACAATACCCTTGGTGGCACCCAGGCCATTGCCACAGACGCCAACGACGGCCAGCAGTATATGGTTCAGGTATTCAATCCGGTTACGGGATGCACCGGCGATTCGCCGACGCTTAATGTTTCGGTAATCGGACTCCTTGAGCTTACCCTTGACGTCTCGCAGGCCTGTGAAGGCGAACCCTTTACGATCACAGGCACAACTAATCAGCCGGTAGCATCCTACCAGTGGTCGTACGAAGGAAGCATTATTAACGGAGAGACTTCATCCACGCTGGTCGATACACGGGCAGGAACGTTTGAGGCGCTCGTGTCAGAGGCGGGGTGCACGGCGGTGGAAGAGATTTCAGTACTCCTCGCTCCCAACACGCCGGGGTCTCTAAATGCCCATGCGCTTATCTGCAATGATCCGGACAATACCGACCCGGCAACGAGCCAGGTGCTGCTTGACCCCGGAGCCGGTTTCACCAGCTATACGTGGTTCAGGGACGGTGTGGCGCTTGGTGTCTCCGATCCAACCTTGATTGTCACCGAACCGGGAACGTATACCGTCGAACTGGTCAACTCCTTTGGATGCAGTTCCTCCGATCAGACTGTCGTTGAGGTTGAATGCCTGCCCAAGATCGTTGTGCCTAACGCCTTCAGACCGAAAGGCCTGAACAGCGAATTCTTTGCCTATACTTTCTTTATTGATGACACGGATTTTGAAGTGCTGATCTTTTCGCGCTGGGGTGAGCTGATCTTTCAATCGACCGATCGCCTGTTCCACTGGAACGGCGGCTACAACAACAGCCTTTCAAAACCCTTGCCCCCGGGTACCTACGCGTACCTCATCAAATACAAAAGTACCTACCAGCCCGAACGCGGTGTTCAGGAGAAGCGCGGTGGGGTCGTGCTGCTGAGGTAGGGGGATGGAGGTATAGCGATATAAGAGTATATTGGGGATAAAATGTATGGCAATGCACCGCATCAACCTGCCTGCCCCGCAGAAGGCCAGCGCGACGGCAGGCAGGCACGTCAAGACGTCAACACATCAACACTTCAACACTTCAACACATCAACACTTCAACCCATCAACACTTCAACCCATCACTATGAAACGAACGACGCACATCTTCTTTCTGCTGTCATTGGTACTTTCGTTATACGGGTTCCAATTGATCAAAACACAACTTAACATCACCGTTCGCAATGATCTCGGGAATACCGTTGAAGGAGCAACGGTGAGGCTGTTTGAAAACGAGGTGGATTACAACAAGGAAGAGAACGTAGCCGCCGAAGGTTCAACGGATGAAAAGGGTGTCGTCAAATTCAAGGACCTCAAGGATATTGCCTATTTTGTACTCGTAGAAAAAGATGACCTCAACAATTTTGGAGGCGGCGAGCAGACCGGCAAGCTGGAAGCAAAGCGGATCAACAAGGTGACGATTGTAATTCAGTAGGGGGTGAGGGGGTATAGGGTATAAGGGTATAAGGTATAGGGTATAAGGGTATAGGGTATAAGGGTATAGGGTATAAGGGTATAAGGGTATAGGGTATAAGGGTATAAGGGTATAGGGTATAGGGTTATAAAGGTATAAGGGTATAGTTACCCTCCTATACCTAAACGTAAACACCTAAGCACGTTCACCTCCCGGCAATCAGGATCGTTCCGAACGCGATAACTACCATCCAAAAATTATAGCCATCAAGGGCGGAGATGGACACCCAGCCCAGGCGTATGGCCACGGCCAGTATGACTATTATCACGGCAATGGCTTTAAGAATTGATCG
>DATBVZ010000183.1:0-4261 GCA_036515095.1 Cyclobacteriaceae bacterium
TACGTCGGACGGTGAAACACGAACCACCGATATGGTTGCGTACGAACTGGATGCGTTATTCGAATACTTTTGTGCTCCCAAGCTGGATAAGAATGCTTTTCTGACGGCAAAAATATTGGATTGGGATGAGTTCAATTTTCTGGAGGGAGAGGCGAGCCTCTTTTTCGAAGGTAAGTACATTGGTAAATCGATACTGGATTCCCGCAACACAAGCGACACGTTAATGCTCTCGCTGGGCCGTGACGCCGGTATAGTGATCAACCGGGAAAAGATAAAGGATCTTTCGTCAAGGCAGTTCATGGGTGGGAACAACAAGGTGGTTCTTGCCTATGAGATCAATGTGAGGAACAGCAAGGCAGATGCTGTTTCCATCGTCATTGAAGACCAGGTGCCCATTCCCAATACCAGGGAGATCAATGTGGACACGCTGGAATTTTCAGACGGAGAATACAACGACGAAACCGGATCGGTTACCTGGCGAAAAGAAATAGCTGCGGGCAGCACTGAAACGATTCAACTTAAATACGCGGTCCGCTACCCGAAATATAATCCCCTGATCCTTGAATAAATAGCGTTTGGTGAAGTGATGGATTAGATTAGTTTTGTGTTGGTCTTTATCCATCACTTTGCCATGCCACACCGGTTTTCCATCCATTCGACGGTGATCGCCGCGGTATTTGCCGTTACTGCGTGCACCAACAAACAGTCAGCAGAATCCTCCCGGGAACGATTGGCGATCGCCGATGAGATGGAGTTGTCGCTGCGTAATGAAACCTTGAGCAAATGGTATCCGCAGTCACGTGATACGGCGTATGGAGGTTTTCTTAGTACGTTTACCTATGACTTTAAGCCGACGGGCGCGCAGGATAAATTTATCGTCACCCAGGCCAGGCATACATGGACGAATGCAAAGGCATCACTCCTTTACCCCGGGGAGGAACACTACCGTGAAAGTGCGGCCCACGGATTCCGGTTCCTCCGGGATGTTATGTGGGATAAAACCTATGGCGGTTTTCACACCCTCGTTGACCGGGAAGGGAATGTTAAATCCGATGGCAGGGAGATCAAGACTGCTTACGGCAATGCATTTGGTATTTATGCCCTCGCTGCCTACTTCCATGCTTCGGGAGACTCTGCGGGATTGGCTCTGGCAAAGGAATCCTTTATGTGGATGGAAGATCACAGTCACGATCCTGTACATAAGGGCTACTTTCAGCATCTGGAAGCTGACGGATCGGTGGTTCAACGACCGGATACCATTGTGTCGACAGCGGAAACCGGTTACAAGGATCAAAACAGTTCAATTCATATTCTCGAAGCCTTCGCCGAGTTGTACCAGGTCTGGCCCGACAGCCTGCTTCGTGAGCGGCTGACAGAGATGCTTCAACTCATCCGGGATACTATCGTTACGCCGAAGGGATATCTCACCTTGTTTCTGACACCGGACTGGACACCGGTATCGTTCCGTGATCAATCGGAAGAGGTGATTCTTCAGCATCACGGACTTGATCATGTTTCATTTGGTCACGATGTGGAAACTGCCTATCTCATCCTGGAAGCTTCGCATGTACTTGGCCTGGAAAATGACGTGCAAACGCACACTGTTGCAAAGAGAATGGTCGACCACGCGCTGCAAAACGGATGGGACCATCAGACGGGGGGCTTTTATGATGAAGGGTATTATTTCAAGGGGCAAGACAGTATTCGCATCATACGGGACACCAAGAACTGGTGGGCGCAGGCTGAAGGATTGAATACACTCTTGCTCTTTTCGGATATGTACCCGGAAGATCCGTTAAACTACTACGAAAAATTCAGACAACTGTGGGATTATGCCGATACGTACCTGATCGACCACGAGCATGGTGACTGGTATTCCGGGGGAATTGACAAGCAGCCAAATTATAAGACTGCACCTAAGGGAAACATCTGGAAGGGCATCTATCACCATTACAGGAGCCTCACGAATTGTATCGAACGGTTGCGTGGTGGGGGAATCGACTACAGGCATTCCTAGTTCCCTGACCTCCGGCCGTTTTCGCAGGAACAAATTCACCGAATTTGAACATTCCGCTTCTCCTGCTGCAAAAGTTCCATTTATGCCTGCGCTTTGTATGTCACCCCTTTACCCAGGTGTCGGTGATATCGTAAATAAACCGCGCAGCAAGGCGGGCGGTTCGTTCGTCCTGATCAAAGGACGGATTGAGTTCGGCTACATCGATACTTAATACCTTATTCGTGCGGAGCACTTTTTGAAGGACCTGGCGTACCGTTTCAGGCTGTAGGCCGAAAGGGGAGGGGGCACTCACCCCCGGGGCATATGCCTGGTCTAATACATCGAGATCAAGCGAAAGATAAATTGCCTGAACGCCCGAAGTAAATTTTTCAATGGCTGAAAATACGGGTCCCAGGTTACCGCTTTTAAAATCTTCCCGGAGATGCCAGGCAACATTCAGCTCACGTGCACGGGTAAATAATGCACGGGTATTCGACGCTTCGTCAATGCCCAGTACAAGATACGTTAGCTCTTCCCCACGCGGCATCAGCCATTCGTGCAATTGCAGGAAGGATGTACCGGAGTTGCCTTTGGCGTCGTATTTCCGAAGGTCGAAGTGGGTATCCAGGTTAATGATGCCGACCTTACGGTTACGCTCACCGCAAAATTCATGGACGCCCAGAAAATGACCGAAGGCGACTTCGTGACCTCCCCCCAATACAATGGGTTGGTGTCCCGCCGCCAGAAGTTGAACTATTTTTTTGCCCAGCATACGTTGCACCTGTTCGAGTTTCCCTTCGGGACAGATCAGATCGCCTGCATCATACAAGCCAACGCGTTCAGGATCATGGTGAAAAGAAAGATTGCGCAGCGCCTTGCGTATGGCGGCGGGGCCTTCGGCGGCGCCGGCACGACCCTGATTCCGTCTCACGCCTTCGTCGCAGCAAAAACCAAGGAGCGAAAAGCACGTGTAGCCGGCAGCGGTTTGTTCAACATCTCCGGAGAGATCAAGGGCCCGCATCACGTGATGCCATCGCCGGGCGTCATTGTCCTCAAGCGGGTCATTGCGCCCTTTCCATCTTGATAAATCCGGCGGCTGATACATCGGTTAACTATTTGTTTATCCTCGTTGCTGACAAGCCCTCAAGTCACTTGTTTTCCACCGATCCAGATCCGATTGGGCTTGAGCTTTCCCTGCTGATAAAGTATCTCCCGGAAATCGGCAACGGGAAAGGTAACAAAATCGGCCTTCATCCCTGCCGCCAGTTGACCGCGGTCGTATAGCCCCAATGCTCTGGCGGCCCGCAGCGTTATGCCCGCAAAGGTTTCAGCATTACTGAGCTTTTCGTATGCGGAGATGAGCGATGCCTGCAGCAACAAGTCGCCCATGGGTGCCGACCCCGGATTCCAGTCGCTTGCAATGGCAACACAGCAGCCACAGTCCAGTAGTTTTCTGGCGGGGGCAAAATCCAATCCCAGACCTATTGAAGCCCCGGGCAGTACCGTGGCCGTTGTTTCGGATTTGGCAAGCACCTGGATTTCTGTGTCCCCGGACGCCTCGAGATGATCGGCGCTGCGGGCGTTGAATTTAACGGCAAGCGCGCTGCCGCCGCATGTAAACTGGTCGGCATGGATCGCAATATCAAAACCCATCAAACGCGCCTGCTCCAGGTAGTCTGAGGCGAGTGCCGGAGTGAAGGCGGAAGATTCGACGAAGATGTCGACCCGGTTCGCCAATGATTCCTCTATGATTTTGGGCAGCAACGATGCCGACAGGTGTTTAAGATACTGCGCGGGGTGGCTGAATTCCTTTGCGGGGATGTGGGCAGCAAGACAAGTCGGTATCAGTGAGACAGGGTGTGCCTGATCGGCCTGGCGAATAACGCGCAACATTTTCAACTCCGATTCAACGGAAAGTCCGTAACCGCTCTTGACCTCGCAGGTAGTGACGCCCTCCTGCACATGGCGGTCAAGCCGGCGAAGGGTCAGGTCCAGGAGCTCTTTTTCCGGACATTGACGAGTCTTTTCCACCGTGTCGTAGATACCCCCTCCGCTTGCCAGAATCTCCTCGTAGGAACTTCCGCTGATGCGGCGGCTGTAGTCGTTCGCCCTCGATCCCGCAAAACAAAGATGGGTATGCGCATCAACGAAGCCGGGAAGCATAACACAGGGCTGGTCGAATTCATGCAACTTCCCTTCGTTTTTTAGGTCCCCGAACGGACCCACATGAGTGATCACTCCATCGCGCACAACGATGCCGGCTTC
>DATBVZ010000184.1:0-7272 GCA_036515095.1 Cyclobacteriaceae bacterium
GGATCGTATTTCAATATCCAGCGCCATCAGGCTGTCGATCATTCGGAAGACGGCGAGTGAGTCGCCGAACGTAAGCATGGAGTCAGGCTTGGAAAGCAGCGAATCGGGAATCTGTGCCTGTGTTGAGCCCAATGCGGCCGATAAAATAAGAACGGTGATCCAGCGCGCCGGTTGTTGCATGCGGGTCAGTTATTTCGCTGTTGCAGCCGCTCCTGTTGCCGGTCGCGAAGCTGCTGCCTGCGGTCCATCTGTTGTTGTCGTTGCTGAATCTGACGTATGATAATGCGGGTGAACTCCTGTTCTGCCGGCCGCAGGTTCATTAATTTCTGAGCGGAAATAACGTTCATCATTCTTGCAGAATAGTCCTTTTCCAGATCCAGCTCCTGCTGCTTAATCCTCAATCCCAGGTCTACCAGTTCCTTTTCGTCTGTGCCTTCCCGTTTTGCCACCCGGAATCGCTCGCGCAGTTCCTGGCGCTTTCCGGCAAATTCCCGGTAGATAGGCCAGAAGCGTTCGGCTTCCTCCGCGCTGAGACCCAGGCGTTCAGTGATATAGGCCGCACGGGCGGCATCAATACGCGCAGTCACTTTCGGGTCGGGCGATTGCGGGACATCTTCCTCTTGTGCAAACGCCGGAACTGACAGCCATCCGATCAGCAGCAGTCCCAGGAGTGTTTTCATCGTTCTGAAAAGTATCATTATTACTAGTTGTTCAAGTCGAATGTGTATTCATCAAGCAAGGCGTCCAGATCACCCTCCTCAAGCGTGATCTCATAAACCTCGTTTTCAATTTCCATGACATCGTCCTGCGACAGGGTTACTGACTCAAGCAATTCATCGATGGTGACGTCTGTATCTTCGAGGTAGGCAACCAGCGAGGGGGTATCAATGGCAGCCAGCATCTCCTCAGGATCCTGGATTTTGGTATTTCCGCTGTTCAGGCGCCAGGTGGTTATTATGATGACGACGATCAGCAGTGCCGGTATCGCATAACGGACCCCAGACCCTATCCAGGCCGCTTTCCCGGAGGCGCTCTCCTGGACCACCCTGGCCTGGATCACAGACGGAAGCCGGTCGAAATACCCGTCCGGTGCTTCAAAAATGTTCTTTTTCGGTATGTCTTCCAGCTTTTTCATTTCGTCGTATCGGTTAGACAATTACCCTGACCTGACGTTTAATCCTTGTTGAGAAATTCTTCAATCTTTTTCACAGCATGGTGGTAACTTGCCTTGAGTGCTCCCACGCTGGTGCCTGTTGCTTCGGAGATATCCTCGTAGGTCAGATCGTCAAAATATTTCATGTTGAATACGATCCGCTGCTTTGCCGGGAGTGTAAGCAGCGCCTTTTGCAGCCTTAGCTGGATTTCTTCGCCATTAAGTCCGGGAACATGGTCCAGCTTTTCCGCAAGTTCTCCTTCAACGTCGCCTATGGGCATAAAGAAGCGTCGCTTTTTCTTTTGCAGAAAGTTGAGGCATTCGTTGGTTGCGATGCGGTAAATCCAGGTATACAGGCGGGCATCCTCCCGGAAACTGTCGATGTGCCGGTGAACCTTGATAAATACCTCCTGGGTCACGTCATCGGCATCGTCATGGTCAACAACCATTTTCCGCGCATGCCAGTAGACTTTCTGCTGATAGGCGCGAACCAGCAGGTTAAAGCCATAGCTGCGGGTATCCGGGTTCCGGATCTTGTCCAGTAGCTCCTTATCTTCCAATAGATTCAGGGTTCAGGGATGGTCGTTAGACGACCCGTCGGTCAAAAGGTTTAAATTCTAAAAATAGTGATTTTACTACCGTATGGCCGCGAGAATGTCGGCCAGCCGCTCAAATTGCTCCCTGGAGTGGGCAGGAAAGTTGGCGAACTTCAGGTGCCTGGTGCTGAATTGGCCGTGGCCAGTGCCCATGATAACACCATGTCTATGCAATTCGGCTGAGATCTTATGGAAATGAGAGCCGCAATCAGCGGCAATAACTGTTTTGGACCGTAGGTGCCGGTGCTTGACAACGGGCTCAATCAACGAATGCTGATCAAGCTGATGGTATAGCAGCGCGGCCTTGTACTCAGTTTCACGCCGGATCGTCGCAATTCCCCGGGCC
Organism: Cyclobacteriaceae bacterium; assembly: GCA_036515095.1. Classification (GTDB taxonomy): domain Bacteria; phylum Bacteroidota; class Bacteroidia; order Cytophagales; family Cyclobacteriaceae; genus ZC4RG29. The sequence continues at coordinate 2,096 of DATBVZ010000184.1, forward strand.
AGCATGTCGGTGACGACGCCGCTGAGCACAGAAATCAAAACAGCATTCGGATAGCACGCGACGACGCCTTGTTCAGCATCATGGTGCAGATTCGCCAGGCTGAATAAACTGTCCTGAAATTCCTTTTGCCGCCGCACCTCAGTTGCCCGCATCATGCATTTCTCATTCGCTATCCAGACCGCCATGCCGGCGGGAAGCCCAAAACCAAAATGCAGGTCAAAGAAGATTGCATCGGAATGTTCGTATGCCGGACCGGCAAAAGGGAGCGATGAGCCAGCATCGATGGCGATCAATGCCTGGGGGTTGGTTTCGTTACAACGCCGAAGGAAATCTGCGGTAAGGCATACCCCATTGCTGTTTTCGGTGTGGGCAAGTGCGATCAATTCCACGCTGGCGTCGGGTCCCAATGGCTCATCAAGGTCTTCTTCCTTTGGTTCGCTACGTGCCGGTGATTTGCCGGATAGCCTGGCCGCTTCGTAAAACCGGTGTGAAGTCTCGCCGTAAACCAAGTGTGCCGATCGATTGAATACAAGGTCATGAAAGATCCTTTCGCGGGCAATATCCGAAGAGGGGATAAAAAAGATCGAGAACCCGGAAGGGATAGCCAGCAATTCCCGAAGGTTCCGGGTGGTCTGTTCGAGAAGTTTCGTAAAGGCCTCACCGGCAGGTGGCAGTTCTGCTATCCCCGTCTTGAATGCAGTTCGGGCATGATCCCGGACTGAAAAAAACAATTGGGAGGGGCCAGGATACACGTTTATCATAACGGGCGCAAAGGTAGGTGTTTGAACGGGAACGTCTCCTTCTATAAAAAATTAGAAGTTTTTCAAGAGGTCGCCTGAATCTTTATTGTTGTATTTTAGCCTTCGAATCCACTTGGATTTGGGACACGTTTGCTGAACCTAACACGAAAACAATGCCGAGTGAAGCTTTCGGCCAAAACCAGGCCTCATCCCGACCTGTTCGGGACCTCGCCCTAAAAGCAGGTTAACAGTGGAAGGTTGCGACTGAAGGCAGCTCAAAACCTGTCTTTTATGAGGTTCAGAAACACCTCTCCAAATCCGGTGGGTTTTTTTTATGTGTTTAGGTAACCTATCGGTTCAGTTCAGTATAACATGGCAAGAGTTATTTAACTTATTACGGGTGGTGAATTGGATGCTCCTCGCGCTCCTTTGCGCCTTTGCCACTCCGCGGTCAAAGTTCGTAGCACACGGGTTCAATTTGCATCATATCGTCCGCGTCAACCCAACATAAACACATAAACACCTAAGCACATAAACACATAAACACATTAATACAGCACCCTGAATTTTATCGTGTTCTCGACCTTTCTCAACGCCTTGATTACATCTTTGTCATACGCCTTGTCGATGTCGGTGATTACATACCCGATGGTTTCGTTCGTCTTCAGGTACTGACCCACAATATTTATTCCGAGATCGGCGAGCAGCCTGTTGATCCGTGCCAGAACGCCCGGCACATTTTCGTGTATGTGGATCAGGCGGTGTGCATTTTCGAGTGTGGGCAGGGTCAGGTTAGGGAAGTTCACGCTGTTTGACGTGCTGCCGGTATTGATGTAGTCGGCAATCTTGGCCGGCACGAAGTACCCGATGTTTTCCTGAGCTTCGGCGGTGCTTCCGCCTATGTGTGGTGTGAGTATGGTGTTGGGAAGTCCCCTGAGCTCCGACGCGAATGCCTCGGTATTGCTGGCAGGCTCGTGCGGAAATACGTCGATTGCACATCCTGCAATTTTGCCTGACTCAACGTTTGCCTTCAGCGCGTGAATGTCAACTACGTGCCCGCGGCTCAGGTTAATGAAGATGGCGCCGTCCTTCATCGTCTGGAATTCACGCCGGCCGATCATGTTCGTGTTGGTTTCGCGGCCGTCAACATGGAGGGAGATCACGTCAGCCTGCTCAAGCAGTTCCGCCATACTCTTGCATTTGGTTGCATTTCCCAGTGCAAGTTTCTCTTCCCTGTCGTAGTAAAGGACCTTCATGCCAAGGGCTTCGGCCAAGACGGAAAGCTGGGTACCGATGTTGCCATAGCCAATGATCCCCAGCTTCTTTCCCCTTACTTCAAAGCTTCCTTTCGCCGACTTATCCCACTCCCCGCGGTGCATCTTTGCCGACTTGTCCGCAATGTTGCGTATGAGCATGATCATCTCGGCGACCGCAAGCTCAACCACAGACCGGGTGTTGCTGAAGGGGGCATTGAATACTGCGATGCCTTTTTCGGTGGCGGTCTTCAGATCGATCTGATTGGTGCCGATGCAAAATGCACCGATGGTCATGAGCCGGTTTGCGTTTTCCAGCACGCTCTTTGTGACCTGGGTCTTCGACCGAATGCCCAGTACCGAAACATTCTTTATTCGTTGACACAATTCATCCTCCGGCAGCGCGGCGCTCCCGGTCTCAACACTAAACCCTTCTTCCCTGAGGCCCGCGACCGCGACCGGGTGCACGTTTTCCAGCAACAGTATGTTGATCCTGTTTTTCGGATATGAGATGGCTCTATTCAATTTATTAAGGTATAAAAATTCATCCAGGCTGGGTGCGATGTGGTCTGCTTTTTCAATGATACGCTCACGCTCCACGTTTTCTGTGAATGCATAAAACTTGTTGGCCAACCCCGACTTCTTAATTTCATAGTCGGTGTAACCGTCGCCGATGACGTAAACATCACCGGGAAGGTTGAGTTTTCTGATCTGTTCGGACTTACCGTTGTTGGAAGACAGCGGGTTGTCTTTGTCAAAGCCAATGACTTTGCCCTCGTCATTAAAGATAAAATCATTTGCCAGGACATTTTCAGGACGAATTCCGAACTGTGTAACGATAGGCACAATAAAATCCCTGAAACCGTTTGAAACGATATAGATGGTATCCGCGTTCGTCTGAAAAAATTCCCTGTTCCGTCTGAAGGAAAGGGAAATCCGTTTGCTCAGCCGGTCGATCAGGGCAGGAAGATGCCCTTTGTGAGGATCAAGGATGGCTATGCGCTGCTCCAGTGATTCACGGAAGGAGAGGCTTCCGTTCATGCCCCGGTTGGTTATATCCTTTATTTGTTTGATCTTTTCAGCCTTTTCGGGATGATCGCCCAATGCAATATCTGCCAGGACATCAAAGGCCTCTACCTGGGTGAACGTACTGTCAAAATCAATAATAAAGTATTTAGGAGGCTTCATAATCCGGGCGCAAATGTAACACAGCCCCCGTAGAATCCCGCCATACCTATAAATAAGGTTGAAGGGTTGAAGGGCCTGGCTGCCACGCGCTGGCCTTGTGCAGGGCAGGCAGGTTGGAGCGTTGAGTACATTTACACCGTCACCTCCATACCAATACCTTTGAACGCAGTACGTATTTTCCCCGGACAACACGTATACCCTTATAGCCCTATACGGTTTTCTCCATACAAACTGCGCTGTCGCTGCAAACTCCGGAGAACTCGGACGATCCTCTAACGGGCTCGGGAACACGTTTGCGATCAATGTCAGTAAATCCTTTCCTCTTGAAAAACAACCTTGCGGTTTCCGTGAGAAGGTAAATATGGGTGACTTGCCGTTTCTTTGCGACGGCAATGAGCTCATCCGTGATCCGTGATCCCAATGATCGGCCCCGAAGTGTGTCATTCACTGCCAGCGATCGAAGCAACGCATAGTGTCCGAATAGTTCAAGTGCCCCGGTGCCAATGAGTCTGTCATCGTCGTAATAACCGATCAGGATATGCCTGTTGAGGTCAAGGTCGTTGTATGGGAGACCGACGGACTTGAGCAGGCCGCGGAACTCATCGAATTGTTCCGCGTCCTGGATCAGGGTACTTTTGAGTTCCATTTCCATATTGGAAATCAATTTGCGCAACATTGGGGTCCGCAGCAAGTATCGGCCTCGGTTTTATCGGCAGTTTCTTCGTTTTTTTGTGCCTTCTTTTCACCGTATACCGTGACACTCAGGATCTTCTGCCCGCTTGCGCGGTATGCGTTGACTTCGTCTTCGCTGAGGTATTCCTGTAGGAGGCTTGCCGGGAGGTCGATGGCCTTTTCTTTCTGTACGCGAATGTGCGAGAAGCCGGTCCTTTCCAACAAGTCCAGGTAGGCCGTCTTTTGCATGGCACCGGAAATACACCCCACGTACATTTGAGCGGCCTTGCGCAGATTTTCCGGAAGCTCACCGTCGAGTACGATATCGGATACACTGAAGTGACCACCGGTCTTAATTACGCGATGCATTTCGCTGATGGCCCCGGTCTTGTCGGGCACAAGATTAAGTACGCAATTGCTTACTACCACATCAACGGTCTGGCTGGCCACGGGAAGATTTTCGATGTCGCCATGCCTGAATTCCACGTTCTCATAACCCAGTTTGGCGGCATTGGCGCGCGCTTTCTTTATCATCTTTTCCGTGAAGTCGACGCCGATCACGGTTCCCGAAACGCCGGTCAGGGAGCGTGCCACAAAACAGTCGTTACCCGCGCCTGATCCGAGATCAAGGACCGTGTCGCCTTCTTTGATCAGTGCAAATTCCGTAGGAATTCCACATCCAAGACCGAGGTCAGCGTCTGCCACATAGCCCTCCAGTTTGCTGTAGTCTTCCGCCATGATGGCCTCGTCCGTGGGTGAACAACCGCATCCTGAGCCACAACAACCGGAGGCATTGACGGAGCGTGACTGGTCGGCAATTGAACCGTATTGTTCCTTTACCATTTCCTTGATCTGATCTGACGTTTGCATGTTGGTAGAATTTATAGTAGTTATATCGTAATATTGCGATTAGTATGGACGCAGTGATGGATGATCCTTATAAGTACATTTAGATACATCTCAATTCGCTTAAATGGTTACTGATAGCCTCACTCTGCGATTATGGACGACATCAGCAGCAGTTGTTACCCTTATAGGCTTCAAACAATTCGTTGATCATTGCCCGAACCTGATTCCAGGCCTTTTCATTGATGCAATAGCAAATGGACGGACCGTCAACATTTCCCTGGATGAGCCCCGCATTCTTCAATTCCTTCAAATGTTGCGAAACCGTTGATTGGGAGAGTGGCAGTTCATCCACGATATCCCCACAGATGCAGGCCTTCTGGTTGGCCAGGTACTGGAGAATGGCTATTCTCGCCGGGTGCCCCAGCGCCCGCGTCACCGAGGCCAGTGCGATCTGCTCCGCTGTAAACCCTTCTGT
>DATBVZ010000185.1:0-2363 GCA_036515095.1 Cyclobacteriaceae bacterium
GAGCTGGCGATCCGGCTTGGCTACAACAGCAATATTCTGGCCGCGGGCCGTACCCTGGGCATTGAACAATTCGGGCTCGCCCCGGCCATCACCTATTATCATAAGTCGGGATTGTATGCCGATATAACCACGTACTGGAGCAAAGACTTTGATCCACACGCTTACCTCACTACCGCGACCATCGGCTATCTGCATCTGTTCTCCAACAAGTTTTCTGCCACAGCAGGTTTTGATCACTATTTTTATAACTATGGCGAGGAGTACAGCTTCATCCCCTACTCCAACGCCTTGACGCTCTCACCGTCTCTCGAACTCAATCCCTTTTCCGTTCGTCTCGACTATTCGTTTTATTTCGGTGACGCTTATGCCAATCGTATTATGCCGGGCGTTAGCGGAAATTTAAGGAAGAAAAATTTTCTTGGTTTTGACCGCGTTACCTTCTACCCGTCATTTTACGTTTTGTTCGGCGACGAACTGATCACCGAACTGGAATGGACCAGACCGGCAAACCTTGCTGAAGCACTCGATAACGCAAGGACGTATGGCACAACGTCCGGCATTACGATTACTGAGCGGAAAGTCTTCGGACTTATGAATTATGCTTTCAGCGCACCCCTTAACCTGGCTACCAACAACTGGCTTTTCAACGTCACCTATACCTACAGCATACCGAGGCCAATCGGCAATGAACCCTTCACCCTTACCAACAGCGGGTTCATCTCTGCGAGTGTCGTATTTTACATTGAGTTCGGCAGGGATAAATCACCGTTGTAAGTTAGGCGGCCTTTCCATAATTTGTCCCGGATCGTGCCGAACAAAAGCAATTTAACATGTTGATAAAGTGTGTGTTAGTTTGTTTTCTGGTAGTACTAATTGAGGCTGCAAGCGCCCAGGAATACCGGTGGCAGCAACGGGTGGAGTATACCATGGACGTTTCGCTGGATGTAAATACGCACCGCTTGAATGGCCGGCAGCATCTCATTTACCATAACAATTCCGGGGATACCCTTTCACGCCTATATTATCACCTGTATTTCAATGCTTTCCAGCCCGGAAGCATGATGGATATGCGTTCACGAACCGTTGCAGACCCTGATCCCCGCATCAGGGACCGCATAGCGAAACTGCATGAAAGCGAAATTGGATACCAACGAATAAAGTCCCTGCTGCAGGACGGTCATCCCACAACCTTTCTCGTAAACGGAACCCTTCTTGAGGTAATCCTGCCACGGCCGGTCCTGCCCCATACCAAAACAACCCTCGTAATGGAATTTGAAGCCCAGGTGCCGGTACAGATACGGCGAAGCGGAAGGAATAACAAAGAGGGCATAGCCTATTCGATGACGCAGTGGTATCCCAAGCTTGCTGAATATGATTTCACCGGCTGGCATATAAACCCTTACGTGGCCCGCGAGTTTCACGGTGTATGGGGCGACTTTAATGTTACGATTACTATCGACCCGGACTTCACTGTAGCCGGAACGGGCGTTCTTCAGAATCCGGATCTTGCAGGGCACGGCTATGAATCGGCCGGAACGAAAACGAAGCGCCGGCGCGAAGCCATAACCTGGAACTTTGTTGCCAGGAATGTTCATGACTTTGCCTGGGCTGCCGACCCCGACTACAAGCATGTAAAAACCACAGTTCCGGGCGGGCCGGAAATCCATTTCTTTTACCAGGACAACGGGAAAACAAAAGCATGGGATGACCTGCCGGGCATTACAGTGAAGTTTTTCCAGTTCATGAATTCAACGATTGGCAACTATCCGTACGAGACTTATTCCGTCATTCAGGGCGGTGACGGCGGCATGGAGTACCCGATGTGCACGCTCATTGTGGGCGAGGGAAAACCGGCCAGTACCATCAGTACCGTTTTCCACGAGGTTGCTCACAGCTGGTTTCAGGGTGTCCTGGCGTCCAACGAAGCTGCCTATGGATGGATGGATGAAGGATTCGCTCAATTCATTCAGGCGGAAGCGAAGTCAACCCTATTGGGGGATACGCAGCCGTTCGCCAAGACATATTCCGACTATACAAGGATGGCGACGGCGGGCGAAGAGGAGCCCATGTCTCAATATTCCGATCACTTCGTAACCAACGACGCCTACAAAATTGCCGCTTACTACAAAGGGTGCATTCTTCTGAATCAATTGCGTTATATCATCGGAGAAAAGAAATTCTGGCAGGGCATGCGGTCGTATTACGAAACCTGGAAGTTCCGGCACCCCGAACCAGTTGACTTTGTACGGGTCATGGAGAAAACATCAGGGATGCAGTTAAAATGGTACTTCAACAACTGGATTCATACGACGAAGCAGATCGACTACACCGTCCTGGGGATGGAAGTCACTGCAGACAGCTCA
>DATBVZ010000186.1:0-5557 GCA_036515095.1 Cyclobacteriaceae bacterium
TCCCGGTGGTTACCACCCTTCACGGCACAGACATCACCCTGGTAGGAAAGGACGCGTCTTATGAACCGGTGGTTGCCTTCAGCATTAATCAGTCGGATGGCGTTACTGCCGTATCGGAAGACCTGAAACGGGAAACTATCCAGCATTTCAAGACCACGCGCGAAATTGAAGTGATCCCGAATTTCATCGACCTGGAAAAATTCAGGAAGATGAAGAAAGACCATTTCAGGAAAGCCATTTGTCCGCATGGCGAATCCCTGATTGTTCACACGTCCAATTTCAGGAAAGTGAAACGAATCGGCGATGTGATTACCATTTTCTCTAATATAAGAAAGATGTTACCGGCCAAGCTGCTGATGATCGGAGACGGACCTGAACGGGTGGGCGCTGAGACCGCCAGCCGGGCATTGGGAATTTCCGATGACGTCCGTTTCCTTGGAAAGCTGGAAGCCGTGGAGGAAGTACTTTCCCTGGCGGATCTGTTTATTATGCCTTCGGAAAAGGAAAGTTTTGGCCTGGCTGCCCTGGAGGCTATGGCCTGCCAGGTACCGGTGATCTCCAGCAACGCGGGCGGGTTACCGGAGCTCAATATTCAGGGCGTGACCGGCTTCATGAGCGATGTGGGAGACACGGAGGATATGACCCGGAATGCACTTTTCATATTGGATAAAAACAACCTGCCCGGATTCAAGGAAAACGCGCTGGCACGTGCCCAGGAATTCGACATTTCCCGGATACTGCCTGCCTACGAAGCCCATTACACTAAAATAATTGAGAAGAATGCGGTACGAAGCCTGTCCTGACAAAGATCATTTTGTTTTGAACTGATGGTAGTACTAAATTTGGACTGAAAATTTGAAAATGTGATGAAGGCAGAATTGAAACCTCAGAATCAAGGAACCAGAAGACTATTTGCAAATCCTATTCTGGAGCGGCTGTCACGAACCCACATTTCGGTTCCTTTGATCATTTTTGCAGTTTATTCAGCCAGCCTGCTTTACTGGAGCATAGCCCACACCACGTTGTCGGTATTTGCTACGGTGGGAATGTTCTTCGCGGGTCTCCTGGTGTTTACCTGGGTGGAGTACATCACCCATCGGTATCTGTTTCACATGCCCACCTACACGCAGGCCAGGGCGAAGCTGCAGTATACCCTTCACGGCGTCCATCATGAGTTCCCCAAGGATAAGGACCGGTTGGCCATGCCGCCATTGCTGAGTATTACGATTGCCACGGTGCTGTTGCTTCTCTTTCGCGTGGTAATGGGTGATCTGGCTTTCGCTTTCCTTCCCGGCTTTCTCGTAGGCTATGCATTATACCTGGCCATTCACTATATGGTACACGCCTTTCAGCCGCCGAAAAATTTCCTGCGGTTGCTTTGGATAAATCACGGCGTACATCACTACAAAGACGGGGAAATCGTGTTCGGTGTATCCTCTCCGCTGTGGGACTACATTTACGGAACCATGCGGCTCAAAAAATCGGAACGAGCCTGATCCAGCTATTAGATTTTAGCGGAGTGGTCCGCTTTCGTTGCCGGCGCTTTCGAATAGGTCGGGCACGTGTATGAGGAGCACGATGCCAGGCCAATCATCACCAGAAGTAAGATTGCGTAGATAAGGTTTTTCATAAGGTTTCGACGATGCATGAACTTCAAAAGTAGGTATGCCTGTCCGACATCACACTCTATTCAGACCCAATACCTTACATGAGTCCTGAATTTTTCAGAAAATAAAATTTTGAAGCAGAAACAGAATTCAGAAATTAATGGTTTATTAAGGAAATCCACATAATCTGCGGCCTGATATGTCCGGTTATCGATTCGCCAAGTACACCCCTCCCCCTGAAAAGGCCCAAAGCGACTTCCAAAAGCTGCTGAAAATCTTTATGCAACTGGTATTAATTACCTCCGGAAATGTGGCAGAAGCGCTGCAGTGGCTTACGGAACTTGACAAACAATACGGACTTACCGGCGATAAGTACGGCATTGGCGACTTCGTGGAGCAGTTAAAACGGGACGGATACATTACCGAAGAGGCCGGAAAAGGCGAAATAAAACTCCATGCGAAAAGCGAACAACGATTGCGGAAATCGGCACTCGAGGAAATTTTCGGTAAACTGAAGAAAACAAGGGGCGGCGAGCACAACACCGTCCACAACGGCCGCGGCGATGAGCAGACAACCGAGCGGCGGGAATACGAGTTCGGCGATTCGCTGGAACAGATATCGGTTACAGACTCGCTGAAGAATGCGCAGATCAATCACGGGGTTGAAAACTTCTTCATGACCGAAAATGATCTTGAAGTAGTGGAAAGTGAGTTCAAGACGCAAACGTCTACCGTTCTCATGATCGATATTTCACACTCGATGATCCTGTATGGTGAAGATCGCATCACGCCGGCAAAGAAAGTGGCAATGGCGCTGGCAGAATTAATAACAAGAAAGTATCCCAAAGATACGCTTGACGTTCTGGTCTTCGGTGATGATGCATGGCAGATCGGGATCAAAGATCTCCCTTACCTCCAGGTTGGTCCTTACCACACGAATACCGTCGCGGGACTGGAACTGGCAATGGACCTGCTGCGAAGGAGAAAGAATCCGAACAAGCAGATCTTTATGATCACCGACGGCAAACCAACCTGCATCAAGCAGGGGATCAAATACTACAAGAATGCATTCGGACTGGATGAAAAGATCCTTGCGAAAACACTGAATATCGCTACGCAACTTCGCAAAATAAAAATCCCGGTGACGACTTTCATGATCGCAACAGACCCTTATCTTAAAGACTTCGTTCGTGAATTCACCAAGACCAATAACGGCAATGCGTACTACAGCAATGTCGAGGGACTGGGTAATCTTGTATTTGAAGACTTTAAGCGAAATCGCAGGAAGAGCTGGTAATGCCCTCGCATTGCCGCAACATCGTAATGAAAAGACCATGACGCGCGACCCTACTTCAATCCGTACATTGGGAGCTTTGAAAAGATCCGGCTATGCTCCCGCATCCATAAAACAGGAATTGCGAAATAACCTGATCAGTCAGCTTCAACAGAACAACAAGGTGTTTTCCGGGATCTGGGGCTATGAAGAAACCGTAATCCCCGATCTTGAACGGGCAATACTTGCAGGCCACGATATCAATTTGCTGGGGCTACGGGGTCAGGCAAAGACCCGGCTTGCCCGCCTGATGGTCAACCTGCTGGATGAATTCATTCCGGTCATAGAAGGTTCAGAGTTGAATGATGATCCGCTGGAGCCGATATCCAGATACGGCAAGGATCGTGTGGCCGAAGAAGGCGAACAAACTCCCCTGGCCTGGCTTCACCGCGACGACCGTTATACGGAAAAGCTGGCAACACCCGATGTTTCCATTGCCGATCTTATCGGCGACGTGGATCCGATCAAGGCCGCCACCCTCAAGCTGCCGTACTCCGATGAACGCGTAATCCACTTTGGTCTTATTCCCCGCTCGAACCGGTGTATCTTTGTGATCAATGAACTCCCTGACCTGCAGGCAAGGATACAGGTTGCCTTGTTCAATATCCTGCAGGAAGGTGACATCCAGATCAGGGGATTCAAACTCAGGCTCCCGCTGGACCTCCAGTTTGTATTCACGGCCAATCCCGAGGACTACACGAACCGCGGAAGTATCGTCACACCCCTGAAGGACAGGATCGACAGTCAGATCATTACACACTACCCGAAAACCATTGAGATCGGAAAACAGATAACGACGCAGGAAGCGTTTATCAGGAGTGAGCAGGCGAAGCGGGTGACCGTTCACGAGATTGCCCGGGACATGATCGAACAGGTGGCCATCGAAGCGCGCAAGAGCGAATACGTTGATGCAAAGAGTGGCGTCTCCGCACGTCTTACGATCTCCGCTTTTGAAAACCTTGTAGCGGCGGCCGAGCGCCGGGGCATTATCAATAGCGAGCAGCGTACTGCTATCCGCGTGTCCGATTTCATCGGCGTAGTGCCGGCCATTACCGGGAAGGTTGAACTGGTCTACGAGGGGGAACAGGAAGGCCCCGGAATCGTGGCACAAAACCTCATCGGAAAAGCCATCCGCTCCCAATTCGTAAACCATTTTCCCGACCCGGAAAAGTTCCGGAAGCAAAAAGAGAAAAGCCCGTATAAAAAGATCTCCAACTGGTTTGGAGACGGCAATACCGTGGATCTGCTGCACGACATGAGCCAGTCTGACTACGAACGCTCACTGAAAAAAGTACCCGGCCTTGCCGAACTTGTCAGGGAGTTTCACAAGAATAAGGATCAACAGACGCAATTGTTCTTAATGGAATTTGCGTTGCATGGTCTGGCTGAATACAGCCTCATAAGCAAGCATAACCTTACGACAGGCCATCAGTTTAAAGACCTGCTCAGCGGTATGTTCACATTACCGAGGTCTGGTGAAGAGTATGACGATGACGGCGATCACGACGATGAGGCTGCCGGAGGCAAATTCTAACACATTCCAACGGGTCATGTCGGTGAGAAAATTACAGGAGCGCATTCCCTTCGACGCGCGGCAATTGCTGCAATTAAAAAAGCTCGTCGCCATGGGTGAGGGCAGGTACCTCGAGTTCAAGCGAAAGGCAGCATTCCCGGAAAAGATTGTCCGCGAAATGATCGCATTTGCGAATACGGAAGGCGGCACCGTATTGATCGGAGTCGATGACAATGGAAGCATCCCCGGTTTGAAATACCCGGAAGGAGAGGCACACGTAATCAGGAGGGCATTGGATTCATGCCGGCCGTCACTTCAGTTCAACGAGCAGTACATCCCCATTGGCAATGCCCGAAGCGTATTGCGCTACGACGTGCCTGAAAGCCGGCGCAAGATGCATTATCAGATTCACAACGGATCGCGGGACACCTTCATCCGTGTTGATGACCAGAGTATCCGTGCAAGCCGTGAAGTGAGAGAAATCACCCGCCGCGCCCGGCGTAACCGAGATATCCGGTTTCACTATGGAGAGCACGAAAAAATTCTGATGCATTACCTGGACGAGAACCCGTCAATAACCGTGAGCGAATTTATGGCGCTGGCTAACCTCTCCCGGTTCAGCGCGTCCCGAAAACTGATCCTGTTGGTTCTGGCTGATGTACTTCGAATTACACCGTATGAGAAGGGTGATCTCTTCTCCAGGTCGGAGGAAAGCTGAGTTCAAAAAATAATTCGAATTATCTGGAGCTTTCATCGGGTTTCAGTACATTTCGTAAACCAAGTTCTTTGTGACGCATGCCAAAACCCAGGAAGGAGAAGAAGGAGAAAAAGATATTTGTACTCGACACCTCCGTTATCATCTATGAACACAATTCCATTCTCAATTTTGACGAGCACGACATAGGGATACCGATAACGGTCCTTGAAGAACTGGACAACTTCAAGAAAGGGAATGATAATAAGAATTTTGAGGCGCGCGAATTCATACGCCTGATTGACAAGCTGGCTAAGGATCAGATGCTCCATCAGTGGAATCCGATCAATGGAAAGGGCAAGGGTGATTTCAAGGTTTTAATGGATACCAACAGCGTCATTGATGCTAAT
>DATBVZ010000187.1:0-3126 GCA_036515095.1 Cyclobacteriaceae bacterium
TTTCTGCAATTGCGTTCAGGTTCATGGGCTGGCCTGCAACCAGGTTGATGATCTTCCTCCGGGTAGGATCGGCAATCGCCTGAAATACATCTCTCCTGGCTGCCATGTCTTTTTATGCAAGTAATCACTTGCAAATATATACGCAAGTAATCACTTGCGCAAATTATTGGTGCAAATTTTCAGCTCTGCAATACGGGTTTGATAGCTGGAAGTAGTTGATGGAACCTCTTTGATCGATACCCAATGCGTCAGATTTCCTTCTGGTACGCAACAACGTCAAGCACTCGGTTGAATTTCTCTCCTACATTCCTGAAATGAGCGCATTTGACGTAACCGGAGCGTTCAAAGAGTGCAATACTCTCAACATTGTCTCCCGTGATCACGCCGATCAGATTTTTCAGGCCTTTTCCTTTTGCTATGGTCTCCAGGTAGTTCAAGGCCACTTTGCCAATTCCCTTTTTCCGGGAGTCCGGTTTCAGGTAGATCGTGATTTCACCGGTCCGGTCATATGCCTGCCTGTTCTTGTGACTGCTCACGTAGCAATAGCCGGTAATTTCTTTATCCACACGGATAAGGTAGGACTTGTATTTCGGATGGCCCACATGAATGAATTCCTTTAATTGAGCAATTTCCACCGGCTCGGTGTGAAAGGTCGCTGTGGTATGCGCAACGTACCAATCGTATATTTCCTTTACTTCGCCCAGATCCTCATCCTTAATTTCCTCAAATTCTATATTCATAGATCGCGAATAACAGCAAGCCCGACATACTACCTTTCAGCGTTGCCATACAGGGTTCGGCGAATTTATAAATAATTACGCGAGTGGCAGATCAAATTCTCTGTTACAGTAAAGAATATGACCCAATCCGGTGGGCATTCCGGAATCGTATAAAAGGATGGGCCAGGAAGCGTTTTATACGCATTGTTCACTTAAAGAATCAGGCCTTTCCTGCATGCGATCCGGAGCCGGGATAAACTGACTTGCATGGAGTTCAGAATTTTTCACATTACCAGGGCCTGTAGAATGTACGTGCCAAAAAAGCAGCGGTCTGGAAGTTCCCTCCACTTCAGACCGCTGCAGGTTTTTATTGGCGCTATATTACTACTGCAATCTCTTCTGCCTATTTTTCATCAAGCAGCTCGTCAAGATTTTCCAGTGCGGCAGTGAAGCCTTCCCTGAAGCCCATTTCGATGATCTTTTCAAGGTCGGCAAGTTCCTTATAGGCTATTTCAATGTTTACCTTTGTTGTTCCGGAGCTTTCACTGAACTTGTTCATCCACATTGACCGGGGAAATGATTGATCGATGTTACCGCTCTTATCACAGAATGCATCCTGTGCCGAAAAACTCTTCAATGGTGTAATCGATTTGAAGTCAGCCCTTGCCCAATGCTCCTCATTGTCGGGCCCCACCATGGCATACAGCCAATGTCCACCTTCTCTGAAATCCATTTTTTGGGTTCTGGCTTTCCATGGCTTGGGCGCCCACCACTGGTCAAGCAGTTCGCTCCGGGTCCATGCGGCCCACACGTCGGCGAGAGGCGCCGCAAACTCCCTCTCCACGAGGATCTTCTTGTTTTCCTTGTCAATTGAAAAATTCATTGTCAGACTACTTTTCATTTTTCTTGGATTTTAGGTTGATTAATAAATTGTCAAGCTGATCAAAACGCGCTTCCCACATTTTGCGGAATGGTTCCAGCCAGTCCGTGGCTTCTGCCAGTTTCTCCAGCCGCAAAGCGCAGTGTCGTTCCCTCCCTTCCCGGGTTACCGACATGACCCCGCATTCCTTCAATATTCGAATGTGCAGTGAGATCGCCTGCCGGCTCATGTCGAAATGCCGGGCAATAGCGTTGAGTTTCTGAGGTTTTCCCGCGACCAGGCCTATAATAGCCCTTCTGGTCGGATCGGCTATCGCTTGAAATACGTCTCTTCTCGATTCCATGGTTAATAGGCAAGTATTTACTTGCTAAAGTAAGGGCAAGCACATACTTGCGCAAGCATTTTTTAATTTTTTAGTAAAAAAGGGCAAAAAACAGCCGTGAAGGCGGATTTGAGGGGTTGTCTGACTTCCTTTTACAGCTTGTCTACAAAGAGATCCCGGGCTTTCGGGGCCCTGAGCTTAATGCGCATACCCGGTTCGGGTCTGAGAATCATACGGAATCAATTATCGGTGATGACCATTCGGCTTATTTTATCGTTCTCAAAATAATACGTATGAATTACGCTGCCTTCGAACCGCACGTTACCTTTTGGGTCCGCCACAATCTGGTGAACCTCAACCTCTATACTGCCGTCTGCTCCTGACTTCATGGAAACCGGCCTGACTTTCGGATCCAGTTCCTTCCACTGCCTTATCCAATACTCCCTGACTTCTTCATGGCCATGAACATACCCGCCTTCCCAGCCGTTTGGCCACGCTACATCCGGCTCCATCAATGCCAGCACCCGATCAATATCCCTTGCATTGAATGCTTCGTACGCGGCGTAGATCAACTGCTTGTAAGTTTCTCTTATGCCGGTTTGTGTGTTCATGATTTTCAAGGTAAGAAATGAGTCTCCCATCACGATCTCGCAGACTGTGTTGTTACGTAACCTGTGATGAACGCTTAAAAGTTCCTGAAATAGGTTGTTATGCGTGCGCGATCATTCGCCTTCAGATTCAGCAATGATCAGATCATTGGTGGACTCCACGTTCTTCATTTGTCGAACACGTAATCCCCTCTTCGCAAATCCATCCGTAATCTGATCCAGCGTTTCGCGTTTCATTGTCGCCCGCATCGTATTGTAAATTATCTTCGCTTTGGGATTCAGGAGATCGACCATTCGATGAATAAAATTCAGCCCGGTCGCGGTTTCCGGAATCGTATCGCCGATGAAAATATCCACAATAATGAGATCAAATCGGGCTTTGCAGGTATCCAGGTAGTCGGACGCGTCTGCATGGACCAGGGACACATTGGAAAACCGCTTTATGTCGAACTCATTCACAGCCACGGAGATCATCCCGGAGTCAATTTCCACAGCCTCAATAAAAGCGTCAAAACCGAATTCTTCGCGCAAAGTTTCGATAACGGATCCTCCTCCTAACCCGAGGAGCAGCACACTCTTCACGCGTTGATCAAATCC